>JBKTKK010000127.1:0-6440 GCA_047242405.1 Lachnospiraceae bacterium
CAGCTAGGATTTGTTTTACCGCAATCGCCTCTGTTGTTTCATCTTCCTTTGTTTTTTCGAATGTTGGAATATCTCCTGTAATCGCTTCACCAAAATCGTGAAATAAACTCATAGCAATTACTTTATTCATATCAAGATTTTTAAATTCATCTTTTAATAACCAGGCAAAGATTGCCATCCGAAAGCTATGTTCGGCAACACTTTCGTGACGTCCACTGCTCGTATAGGAATGTCGCGTTTTGCATTTTAGTTGTTCTGCAATATGTAAAAACTGTAGTAAGGTTTCAAATTCCATTTCTTCTCCCCGTTATTGTTATAGTTGAATAATAGGCCTCAAGTGCGGCTTAATCCATCGTGGTCATAAGTATAGCAAATCTTTTTGACCATTACAATTAAATTAAATAAATGTTCTGGCTTGACAAATGGATTACCAGTGTTATAATTAAAATTGAATTATATGAAAATGCGTTGAAGAGAAGAGTACTATATAGGCTTGATACAGAGAGAGATGAATTGGTGGAATCATCTTACAAAAATATATAGGAAGACCAACTCTGAGTGGCTTTAATACAGCTCGGTTGACACCGTTATCGTCATTTGAGTGGTTTAGATCAATTGGTATCAGACAATTAGGGTGGAACCGCGATAAATTGCTATTATCGTCCCTTTCTGCAGTGCAGAAAGTGGGCGTTTTTTTTCGTCACAGAGGAAATGAACGCAAAAGGAGAGTTAATATGATTATTACATTAAAAGATGGATCAAAAAGAGAATATGCGCAGCCGATGGCAGCTATAGATATCGCCATAGATATTAGCGAAGGGCTTGCTAGAATGGCCTGTGCTGTTGAAGTAAATGGAGAAGTGAAAGATTTAAGAACTGAGATTGCAGAAGATTGTGAATTAAGTATCTTAACAGCAAATGACCCAGAGGGGTTGGCGGCATATCGTCATACAACTTCCCATATATTGGCAGAGGCGGTAAAAAGATTATTCCCAGAAGCAAAGTTAGCAATTGGGCCATCCATTGACACAGGATTTTATTATGATTTTGACTGTGCTCCATTTTCTAGAGAAGATTTAGATAAAATTGAGAAGGAAATGAAGAAAATTATTAAAGAAGGTGCAAAATTAGAAAAGTTTACACTGCCTAGAGCGGAAGCCATTCAATTTATGACAGAAAGAAATGAACCTTACAAAGTGGAATTAATTGAAGATTTACCAGAAGAGGCTGTAATTTCTTTTTATAAGCAAGGAGACTTTGTTGATTTATGTGCTGGTCCTCATTTAATGAGTACAAAACCAGTTAAAGCATTTAAATTAATTTCTTCTTCTGGTGCATATTGGAGAGGTAGTGAAAAGAATGCTATGCTTACCCGTGTATATGGTACGGCATTCCCTAAGAAAGAAGAACTAAATGAATATTTAGAGTATTTAGAAAATATTAAGAAGAGAGACCATAATAAATTAGGTAGAGATTTGGAATTATTTACAACGGTTGATGTTATCGGTCAAGGTCTTCCATTATTAATGCCAAAGGGTGCAAAGATTATCCAAACATTACAACGTTGGATTGAAGATGAAGAGGAACGCCGTGGATATATGCGTACAAAGACACCTTTGATGGCAAAAAAAGATTTGTATTTAATCTCTGACCATTGGAATCATTACAAAGAAGGTATGTTTGTATTGGGAGATGAAGAAGAGCCAAATAGCGAAGTTTTTGCACTTCGTCCAATGACCTGTCCATTCCAGTACTATGTTTACAAACAAAGTCAAAAGTCTTATCGTGATCTTCCATGTCGTTATGGTGAAACTTCTACTTTATTTAGAAATGAAGATTCTGGTGAAATGCACGGATTGACAAGAGTACGTCAGTTTACCATTTCAGAAGGTCATTTAATTGTACGCCCAGATCAAGTGGAAGAGGAATTTAGGGGCTGTGTTGAATTAGCACGTTATTGTTTAAAAACTCTTGGATTAGAGGAAGACGTAACTTATCGATTCTCTAAGTGGGATCCAAACAATAAAGAAAAATATTTGGGCGATGTAGAACAGTGGGAAAAGACACAAAATAAGATGCGCGAAATTTTAAATCACCTTGGTATGGAATTTACGGAAGAAGAAGGGGAAGCTGCATTCTACGGACCAAAGCTGGATATACAGACAAAAAATGTATATGGAAAAGAAGATACAATTATTACGATTCAGTTAGACTTTGCTTTAGCAGAACGTTTTGATATGTACTACATTGACAAAGATGGAAGTAAGAAACGCCCATTTATTATTCACCGTACAAGTATGGGTTGTTATGAAAGAACGCTAGCCACTTTAATTGAAAAATATGAAGGTGCATTCCCAACTTGGTTATGTCCAGAACAGGTAAGAGTTTTACCGATTTCTGACAAGTATTTAGGATATGCCAAAAAAGTGGAAGAAGAATTAAAAGAAAATGGTATTCTTTGCACGGTTGATGGTAGAAGTGAAAAAATTGGTTACAAGATTCGTGAAGCCCGTTTAAATAAAATTCCTTATATGCTTGTTGTTGGGCAAAAGGAAGAAGAAGAAAATGTTGTTTCTGTAAGAAGTCGTTACAATGGCGATGAAGGACAAAAAGCATTGTCTGATTTCATTGATGCAATTAGTAAAGAAATTCGTACAAAGGAAATTAAAAAAGTTCAAGTAGTGGAAGAATAACTTTATTGGGGAGAGGGAATTTAGATGGATTTAAGACAGGATATTCCTTTATATCCAGGAGGAAAAAGAAAGGCGTTTACGCTTAGTTATGATGATGGTGTAGTGCAAGATAAAAAGTTCCTTGAACTTTGTAAACAATATTCCCTTAAGGCAACCTTTAATTTGAATTCAAGTTCCTTTGGACAGACCGATTATTATCCTCATCTAAAGGTGGCTCATAGGAAAATAGAAAAGGAGGATGCAGTGGCTTTTTATGAGGGGTTTGAAGTAGCCTGTCATTCGCTGCATCATCCAGATTTATCTTTACTTGATACAGGTGCCGTTTGTTACGAAGTTATGATGGATCGCTATCAATTAGAAACGTTATTTGGGAAACAAATTCGTGGATTTGCCTATCCAATGGGAAATTACACGAAAGAAACCTTAACTGCTTTGCATAGTTGTGGAATCCGTTACGCAAGACCGACTGCACCGACCTATTCCTTTGCCTTGCCAGAAAATTTTTTGGCATGGCATCCAACTTGCCATCATAAAGATCAGCGATTATTTCAATTGGCAGAACAGTTTTTGGAAGGAAAGTTTGGAAAAGTGCGTCTTCCTATCTTTTATGTTTGGGGGCATACCTATGAATTTGAAAATGATGATAACTGGGAAGTAATTGAGCAGTTATTCCAGCTGGTTTCTGGAAAAGAAGATATTTGGTATGCAACAAATGGTGAGATTTATCGGTATGTGCAAGCGTGGCATCAGTTAGAATATTCTGCAGATCAATCCATGATTTATAACCCAACGTTGGTAGATATCTGGTTGGAGATTTTTGGAAAAACATATAAAATTCCTGCTGGAGAACAGATAAACGTACAATAAGAAACAATAACCTCCCCAATTGCATGCTGATATGCCCCTTGTCAAGTAGACAGGGCAAATATCTAAAATGAGATGCTGATGAACGACCGCACGTAGTTTTGTGTGGTCGTTTTTTTTATGCACACCATCTCTCTTTATATTTAACAATTCGTTTGTTTTCAGGAATAGGGTATTCCATCGGTCTCTCAGAAGATAATGCTTCTGTTCTTACTTCTAACGGTGTCTTGCAGTGATATCTATCTTGAGGACGTTCTTCACTGTAAAACCTTATATAATCCTTGATTGCGAATCTCAATGATGCTTCGTCAGTTATTTCATACATTTGGTACATTTCTGATTTTATGATACCCCAAAAACTTTCCGTAGGACCATTATCAATACAGTGACCAACTCTGGACATTGATTGTTCCATTTCCTGATCTTTAAGTTTCTTTTGAAAAATTTTACTTGTATATTGAAATCCTCTATCGCTATGAAAGACTGGTTTTGCATTTGGATTAGAGGCTAGTGCTTTATCGAATGTTTTAAATACCAGCTTATTATCATTTCTGCAACTGATTACATACGAAACTGGATACTTATCATATAAATCTAAGATTGCGCTTAAATACAGTTTTTTCTTTTCTCCCGGAACTTTAAATTCAGTTACATCTGTAGACCACTTCTTATTTGGAGCCGTTGCATAGAAATCTCTTTTCAACTTATTTTCTGCTGTTGCTTCAGGTATAGAAGATTTATACTTTTTCTTTTTCTTTCTGATTACGGAATGAATGTTTAGTTTCTTCATAATCCTATGTACTCGGTTCTTACTATAATGGGTCTGGTTGAAGTAGTTAATCCAGGATGTCATTCTTCGATAGCCTAAGATATGACTAAAGCGTTCATCGTACTCTTTGATAAGTTCGGACAGTTTAATATTTTCTAATTCCTGTTTTGGAGTTTTACGATGTAACCATTTATAATAAGCAGCTCTGGATATTTCAAGCTGTTTACACATCCATTCGATACTCCATTTCTTCATATCATGGAGATTTCTAATGGCTAAATATTTAGATTCGTAACGTAGCTTTCCAAGCCTCACATCCCTTCGAATTCTTTCACTTTTTTTAACAATTCAACTACCATATCCTTTTCTTCAAGCTGGCGTTTAAGTCTGAGATTCTCACGTCGTAAACGTTCTAATTCATCAACCTGATCATCTGTTTTGTGGTGACCACGTTTATCTGATAACCCTTCTTCTCCATTTGCATCATACTTTTTTATCCAAGAATAGACTTGGCTATATGAAACATCATAGATGCTTGCAGTTCCTTTATAATCACGGTTATGTTTAATACAATATTCAACGATTTTTTTGCGTTCTTCAATGGTTGTTTTTCTTCTTGCTTCTGCCATATAGACCTCCCTTTTAGGATTATAATCCTTAAGTTCTCTATTGGCATTATAACACTTTATCCAGCGTTTAAGAATTGAAGCATCTGAAATGTTATATTTTGATACAATTTCACTTACATACATTTCGCCAGAAATGTACAGCTCAACACATTTCAGTTTGAATTTTGAACTATAACATTTACATCCGAGTTGTGGTATGAAACCAGTAATTCCTTGTTCTTTGTATTTCATAGCCCAATCCCAGACAGTTCGAGCATTGACACCATACTTCATACCTAGATAGCGGGTGGATCCTTCTCCAGATAAGTATTCTTTGGCTATTTTTTCTTTAAACTCTGCATTATATTTAGGCATAAAAAATCCTCCTAAAGTAGATTTTGGTTATTTACCATGTCTACTTTAGGAGGATCATATCATGCAATTGGGGAGGTTATTGTTTCAACTAAGTTTACAATGTAGATTTATTTTAGCGCATTCGAAAAGTTGAACATTCTGTTGCTTCAGCACTGCTTGCTTTCATGCCAGAGATGTCAATCTTATCGGCAGAGCAAAGACGATTTGTATTGTAAACACAGTTTATCGCTTCACATTCTACCCTTAATGAAGTATTTGGAGATTCATATGAGTTTTTAAAATTTTCTCCTCGTTTTTCATCGAAACTACCACAACACGTATTATCTTTGGATTCCGCATGGGATCCATCTACAATAATTGCACTTTTGCAGCAATATTGGTCGGAATTGTGTACACAGTTTTGTACAGAACATTTTAAAGTTGTCATTATTATTTCCTCCTGACATAAAGTGAATTTTCAATGAATAAAAATCGCAGTTATCTGCGCATCATTATTATGGACATATTTTAGTAAAATATGTATCCAAATGAAAGAATGGTTTACATAGACAAAACATAAGAAAATACGAGAAAAACTGCTTGCATTTTTTCTACAAATATGCTATGATTTCTAATGTTGTGAAAAAATGAGATGGTCCTCTGTTACAAGTTGTATTAAGAACATCAAAATATCAAGGAGGTCACACAAATGAACGAAATTATTAAGAATATTGAAGCTGCACAGTTAAAAGCAAAGGTTGATGAATTCCATGTTGGTGATACTGTAAAAGTATTTGCTAAAATCAAGGAAGGTAACCGTGAAAGAATTCAGGTTTTCGAAGGAACAGTTCTTAAAAGACAGAACGGTGGAGTTCGTGAAACTTTCACAGTAAGAAAAAAATCTAACGGTGTTGGCGTTGAAAAGACTTGGCCAGTACATTCCCCATCTGTAGACCATATTGAAGTGGTTAGAAGAGGTAAAGTAAGAAGAGCTAAGTTAAATTACTTAAGAGGCAGAATCGGTAAAGCCGCTAAGGTAAAAGAATTAGTAAAATAATTATATGGAAGGGACAGGCTGGTGTCGGCCTGTTCTTTTTTCGTATTCGGCTTATAGGTAACAGAAGTGTGACTTCATGCAGCAAACGATAATAT
>JBKTKK010000128.1:0-6409 GCA_047242405.1 Lachnospiraceae bacterium
AATTTGTGCTTTGCAATTTAAAAGTCGAGCAAAGGAAAATTGGGAAGAGGCTTGGGAATCTTATAATCGTTTGTGTGAGGCTGGTGGGAGTCTTGATTATGAAGAAACGCTAAAGTTAGCAGATTTAGCTTTGCCATACGAACAAGATGCAGTTATAAAGATTGTACATACGTTAAAAGAGATGTGCCATATTGACGCTTGATGAATTTGTCTAATTTTAGAGGTCGTTGCCTTAGAAATTGTTTGAGCGTTTGTTGATTTATGGTTGACATTTTTAAATATTTGATATACGATTGCACTGTAATTAAATTGAAAACTCGCAGGGGCGCTAGACGCATGTCTGGCTGAGATGTTGGCAAATTGCAGCCACGGTCACCTTGAACCTGATCCGGATAATGCCGGCGGAGGAAGCGTATAGTATAAACATAACTACCGTCTGCCTTGGCAGGCGGTTTTTTTCGCTCAGGGGGTTGTGAGTTTTACAAAAAGATGCGCAGTAGCGCCAAATAAGGAGGAAATGAAATGAAAGCAAGTGTAGCAATTCAGGTTGAACCAAGAATGGAGAATGAGGAAGAAACAATCCGTGTAGTAGATGCAGTCATCGATTACATAAGAAGCACAGGATTAAATTATTATGTAGGTCCATGTGAAACAGCAATTGAAGGTGAAAGCTACGATCAGCTAATGGAAATTGTAACAAATTGCCAAAAAGTAGCAGTGGCAGCTGGGTCGAAACAAGTACAGGCCTATGTAAAGATTAACTATAAGCCTGAAGGAGAAGTGTTAACCATTGAAAAAAAGGTTACAAAACATCATCAATAAAACGGCACCTGCAATATTGATATTTCTTATTGTCGTGTTATGGCAAGGGGTATCGGCGCTCGGTATCGTACCAAAATATATGATACCCTCGCCGTTTGATGTGGTTAAGGCGTTAATTACGGATTTTCCACTTTTATTGCAACACGCAAGAACAACATTAGCAGAAGCCTTTATAGGATTAGCTTTTAGCATTTGTTTAAGTTTTGCAACTGCATTTTTCATGGACCGTTTCCTGTTTCTAAAAAAGGCAGTATACCCGTTATTAGTTGTGAGTCAAACGATCCCTACAGTTGCCATAGCACCGTTATTAGTATTATGGCTTGGATATGGCATTGCACCAAAAGTAATATTAATTGTGATTACATGTTATTTTCCTTTAACCATTAGCTTGCTTGCTGGTTTAGCAAGTGCAGATACTGATGCAATTCATCTACTACGGGCAATGGGAGCGAGCAAAAATCAGATTTTTTACCACATAAAGCTTAAGTCTTCCTTTGGACATTTCTTTTCCGGTTTAAAAGTTGCTGTTTCTTACTCTGTAGTAGGAGCCGTTATTTCAGAATGGCTTGGCGGAATGAGCGGTCTTGGTGTCTATATGACACGGGTAAAAAAATCTTATGCATTTGACAAAATGTTTGCAGTAATCTTATTAATTTCTGTGATTAGTTTACTATTAATGAAACTGGTGGCGTTACTAGAAAGAATATCAATGCCATGGAAGAGAGCCCAACAGTAGGAGTGACACATAGTTAAGGAGAAAAGTTCATGAAAAAGAACAAATTTACGGCCATTGCTTTAGCAATCGCAATGGTACTTGCAGCTGGTTGTTCTCAAAAGACAGCATCAACGGATGCTGGAAAGAAAGAACGAACAAAAATTACTTTTGTACTAGACTGGACACCGAATACAAATCATACAGGGCTATTTGTAGCACAAGAAAAAGGATACTTTAAAGAGCAAGGGCTAGAGGTAGAGATTATCCAGCCAACGGAGGATAGTGCTTCGTTGATGGTTGCGTCTGGCGGTGCACAGTTTGGTATTACCTGTCAGGATACAATGGCACCGGCAATTATTGGTAAAGATGCATTGCCAATTAAGGCAGTTGCAACTATATTACAGCATAATACATCGGGAATTATCTCTTTAAAAGAAACTGGAATTGAATCGCCAAAAAACATGGCAGGTCATAATTATGCAACTTGGGAAAATCCTGTCGAGCAGGCCATGATTCGCTCTATTGTAGAAGCAGATGGCGGGGATTTTGATGAGATTACGCTAATCCCAAGTACCGTTTATGATACAATAACTGCATTAAAACAAGATGTAGATTCCGTATGGATCTTTTATGCGTGGGATGGTATTGCAACAGAGTTGCAAAACTTAGAAACGAATTTCTTGGATTTTCGCAAACGAAATCCGATATTTGATTATTATACGCCAGTTATTATTGGAAATAATGAATATTTAGAAGAAAATGGTGAGATTACAAAGAAGTTTTTGGAAGCAACGAAAAAGGGATACGAATATGCGATAGAAAATCCAAGTGAGTCCGCGGATATCTTGTTAAAGGCGGTACCAGAGCTTGATGAAGAACTTGTACAGGCAAGTCAAGAATGGATTTCGAAACAGTATAAAGCAGAAGTAGAACGTTGGGGATATATCGATCCGAACCGATGGGATGCCTTTTATGACTGGTTAAGCGAGAATGGATTAAGTGAAGAAAAAATCCCTGCTGGAACCGGTTATACCAATGATTATCTTCCAGAATAATAAGAAGGAAAGGGTAAATCATGAATGCGAAGGCAGAAAACTCAATTTTTCAGTTAGAAGCAAAACATATTACAAAACAGTTTGATGGTAGGGTTATCATTGATGATATTTCGATTTATTTAAAAGAAAAAGAGATTGTATGTCTTTTAGGGGTAAGTGGAGCCGGAAAAACAACATTATTCAACATATTATCTGGATTGGTGAAACCAGATAAGGGGGAAGTACTGTTATCGGGAAAGAACATAACAGGGGAAGCTGGTAATGTTAGTTATATGCTACAAAAAGACTTACTCTTGCCTTACTATACTGTCTTACATAATGTAGCACTTCCACTTATTATTAAAGGAAGCTCAAAAGAAGAGGCCAAGGCGGAAGCTTCGAAACATTTCAAGGATTTTGGTCTGGATGGGATGCAGGATAAGTATCCAAATCAAATGTCTGGCGGAATGCGACAACGTGCTGCATTGCTTCGTACTTATCTTTTTTCGGATCAAGTAGCACTTTTGGATGAGCCATTTAGTGCCTTGGACACAATAACAAAAGGCGAAATCCATAAATGGTATTTGGATATAATGGAACAAATTCATTTATCAACGTTATTTATTACCCATGATATAGATGAAGCAATCATGCTTTCCGATCGTATTTATATATTATCCGGTAAGCCTGGTAAAATCACTAAGGAGATTGCAATTGCTTCTTCGAAGCCGCGTAAAAAAGACTTCAACTTAACAGAGGAATTTCTCCAATATAAGCGTGAGATTTTACAAAAAATGGGATTATAAGATATAATTGGGCAGCTGTTACTTTTGGAACGAAAGTGACAGCTGTTTTTTGCTTGTACGTGGAAAAGAAGTGTTTTTCGTATTTACGAGAAAAGAAATACGGAATATGACAGAAATGTTGATTTTTCTATTATATCATGCTATTGTTTAAACGATACACTACAAATCAGGAGGTGAATCCATGTCGGATAATACAAAATTGTATACGTGGTTGAGCAAAATTCTGGGCATATGCTTTGCCTTGTTTATGGTTTGTATGCTTATTTCTAATCTATATGAAAATAAAGCATCAATTACGATGATATTAGGGTTTGGAACAATTTTTCTTTTTGTTCTTTTTACCTTATATCTCATTTATCAAAAAATAGAATGGAAAGGAAGAATGCACGACCTTTGCATTTGGGGCGTATTAGGCGTCTTATTTGTTATCCAAGTTGTTATTGCCATAGCTGCCTGTACGAGCTATGGATGGGATGTTGGCATGGTAGTGGATTCTGCAATTCAATTAGCAGATAGTGGTACATTATCGAATCCATCTTATTTTGCGTACTATCCCAATAACGTATTTCTGTTATTGTTTTATACAAACCTGTTTCGGATAGTGAAAATATTAGGTACCCCCATATCCTATTTGATGGCGGCCATTATATGTAATATTATTTTGGTTGATATATCGATAATTATGCTCTATCTTTGTGGAAAAAAACTGCTAGGAGAGAAAAGGGGAATCCTTCCCTCTTTATTTGCAGTGCCAATGATTGGTCTTAATCCTTGGTTTTTAATCCCCTATACGGACACATTTGCGTTGTCTTTTCCTATCATAATTTATTACATCTACTTAAAATTCATAAAGAACGAATGGAAGGGGATTCCTTCCTGGTTTTTCATCGGAATCACAGCTTCCGTTGGTATTCTTGTGAAACCACAGACGGTTATTATTTTAATAGCAATCGTTTTAGTAGAAATATTTAGTAACCACTTAAAAAAAGAAACAATAATTAAGGGAATTGCTTATAGTTTGTCTTTACTAATTGGTTTTCTACTTATAAGTAATATATTTCACATTTACAGTAACTATGAAACAAGTGCCTTTATAAGTGAGGAATTAAAGTATGAACGAGAAGTGCCCTTTACACATTTCTTTATGATGGGGATGAATGAAGAGACCTTAGGGAGTTGGTACACCCCAGATGTGGATGCGACACAAAGCATTATTGGAAAAGATGAAAAGATGAAGTTTAATTTACAAGTTATAAAGCAGCGTTATCAAGATTTTGGTGTAACGGGTTATCTATCATTTCTTTCAAAAAAAGCAGTTAATATATATAAAGATGGATCTTTTGGGTATGGCTTAGAAGGAAGTTTTAATACATCAGACCCTTTTAGACAAGGGAAAATATATGAAAAAATTCAAGATGTAATGTTATATAATAGAGAGGGATATGAAATATACAAACAGTTACTAAATGCCTATTGGGTTGTTTTACTTGCGTTTTTTGCTATATCTGTGAAAAATATATGGAGAACAGAAGAGAAATTCATTGACGTAATGAAACTGGCCATTTTTGGTTTAACGCTGTTTTTGCTCTTATTTGAAGGAAGAGCAAGATATCTGTATCATTTATTACCAATTTTTATATTGGTAGCAAGTGATGGATTTTTATCATGGAATTACAAAAGGAAAAGGTGGTAAAATGGGAGAGACTTTATATTTAGTAATCCCCTGTTATAATGAAGAGGCTGTATTGCCTGAAACTGCAAAACGGTTAAAGGAAAAGATAAAGAATCTAACTACAGGTGGAGTCATAGACGAGAAAAGTAAAATTATGTTTGTGAATGATGGTTCAAAGGACAAGACGTGGTCAATTATAGAACAATTACATAATCAAGATTCTATTTTTTCAGGAGTGAATCTGTCACGAAATAGGGGACACCAAAATGCTTTATTGGCTGGGCTTATGACAGCAAAAAATTATGCGGATATTACCATTTCATTGGATGCAGATTTACAAGATGATATTAATGCCATTGACCAATTTGTTAACAAATACAAAGAGGGATATGATATTGTATACGGGGTAAGAAGTAAGAGAGAAAAAGATAGCCCATTTAAACGAAATACGGCTCTTGCTTTTTATAAACTTCAAGCGTTAATGGGTGTGCATTCCGTCTATAATCATGCAGATTATCGTTTGATGAGTAAGAGAGCATTGGAAGCTTTAGAACAGTTTAAAGAGGTCAATCTTTTTCTTAGAGGAATCGTACCGCTAATCGGTTTTCAATCAACAGAAGTTATGTATGAAAGAAATGAACGTTTTGCAGGAGAATCAAAGTATCCATTGAAAAAGATGTTAGCTTTTGCAATTGACGGAATTACCTCTTTTAGCATTAAACCGATTCGATTTATTACAGGCCTTGGCATTTTAATCTTTATTGGCAGCCTTTTTGTGATACTGTATAGTGTAATTCGAAAAGTGATGGGATATACAGTGAGTGGATGGGCATTTTTGTCTTGTTCGATTTGGCTATTAGGCGGAATACAACTTTTCGGCTTGGGTGTTGTTGGAGAATACATCGGAAAGATCTATAATGAAGTAAAGGAGAGACCGAAATACATTATAGAAAAGATCTTGAATGATTAAACGAAATAAGCTGGGCATAGTTTTTAAATGGCTATGAACAGCTTTTATATTTGGCAAATAATTGATCGTAATGAGAATAAAGAATAAATGGTATTGTATTTGTGATTGCTTATTGGTATAATTTAGACTATAAAGCATCATGAAATTTAGGAGACGTTATGGATAATAATCAAGAGGAAGATCGAGGGAATAAACGAGTGCACACAGATGAAGGGGATCTAGATATGCACAAAACGGAAGATTTTATGTTCTTACAGGCAACCTATCCTTATCCCGTATGTAATCATACATCAAGGGAGGTAGATTCCTGCAATATTGGTTATGCACAGGGGATTCTAAAAGATGGGGTTCCCTTCGAGGCAGAATTATGGAAGGACGTCGACAATAAGC
>JBKTKK010000129.1:0-6253 GCA_047242405.1 Lachnospiraceae bacterium
TCCCTGACTTCCGTAACCAATAACTGCTATCGTCTTTCCTTCTAATAGAGATAAATTACAATCTTTTTGATAATAAATTTTTGCCATTCTCTTTTCCTCCAAATCTTTCTATAATACTTATAGCAGACCAAATCCACCATAAAGATATCAATTAATCAGCTGAACCTCTGCCCAATCCGGTAATACCTGTCCTAGCGAGTTCTTTTATTTGAAAATCTTGTAACAAATTAATGAACGCTTCTAACTTTGTTTGACTTCCTGTTAACTCAATCATAATTGAATCAACTGCAACATCAACGACTTTCGCTCTAAAAATGTCTGCAATTGATATAACCTGTTGTCGATCCTGTGCTGTTACCCCTACTTTCACAAGAATTAGTTCTCTACAGACTGATTCATCCGCAGGTAACGTCTTTATTTCAAATACATCAATTAACTTGGCTAACTGCTTCTCAATCTGTTCAAGTACTTCAGGTTCCCCGCTTGCTACAACGGTCATTCGGGAGCGATTTTGTTCCTCCGTTTCCCCAACGGTAAGGCTATCAATATTATAACCTCTACGGCTGAATAATCCTGCGATTCGGCTAAGCACTCCAGCTTGGTTATCTACCAACAATGAAAGCACAATCTTACTCATGTATACTCCACCTTTATTTACCATTTTTCTAATCATATCAATCAACAGTCTGTTTGTCAACGAAATTGAGCTATTATTGGCATAACGTTTTTGACAGTCTTTCTATAACTTGAAGTTATGATTTTGTAAATTATTCCATTTTTTCTTTGTACAACATACTTTTGTATGCATATGTAGGAGTAAATTTTACATAAAAAAGGAATATTTTTAAAAAATAGACATATAATAATTTTACTTTCAAACATACACCATGATTATAAATAAAAAAGGAGACCCTATGCAAATACTTCGAATGCTACGTAAATATGATATTGCTGGTGTCATATTTACCGCTATAGTCGGTACTCTACTGCATTTTATCTATGACTGGTCAAATCAGAATATTCTTTTATCGTTTTTCAGTCCAGTAAATGAGAGTACATGGGAACATTTAAAACTTCTTTTTTTCCCTCTCCTCTTGTATTCGATCTTTGAGTATGTAAATATCGGCAAAAAATATGATAACTTCTGGATTTCGAGAGCAATTGGAATCATTGGTGGGCTTCTATTTATTGCTTTGTTTTTTTATTTTTACACATCAATCGTAGGCAGGAATTATTTATTTATTGACATACTTACCTTTCTCTTAGGAATTATATTTACATTTATAATAAGTAATTTTATCATGCGGCAAATAAGATTTCACTCACCGAATGCAAATCTAATTGGTCAAATTATTCTATTATTATTAACTGCTGCCTTTTTTGCTTTTCCATGAGCCCTCCTCAAATATTCCTATTTCGCGATCCAGTCTCTGGCTTTTATGGAAAATAAAAGCCAGGTTGTATAAACTTACAACCTGGCTCATCCTATTTGGTTAAATCAGCTCGTACCCAACCAACATGTTGATCTTCAATCAATATCTTATACCATAACTTCCCATCGGTTCCCTTTGTTTGATTAATTACATCAAATAAATTGCCATTGCCTAAATGATCGTAAGATATTTTGCTATAATTTGTACCTGGACCAGAGCGTACATTTAATATACCATTTGCTCCATTGGCAGCAGCAACTTTTTGGACACCACCATTACCATAGATACCAGTAATTAAATGATCAAGCATCGTACTTAGTACATTTATCCCAGTAATTCCATCTATTACTAACCCATATTGCGCTTGAAATACACGTACGGCTTTTTCCGTTTCCCTACCATATTTTCCATCATAAACAAGTGTTGCCTCTTTTAAGATATTTAAATAAGTCTGTACCCAACCAGGCATTGCACCTTCTGTATACCTTTTTAAGTGAACTTTCGCCATTGCCTCCTTAGTTCGATACCCCAAAATCCCATCTTCTACGAGTGCTTTTCCTTGATTCGTTGTATAATTGTCATCATTTAGCGAAACTTGTATAGATTTCACATATTGATTTGGTTTATCCGCTTGTTCCTTTTCCCAGGAAGCAATGAAATTTTCTGGTGTACCATACTCGTCTTGCAATTTTCTCCACAGGCCAAATCCCTGGTATTCATAATGGGGGCGGTCCAAAATATCTGTAAAATCTCCCCCCCAATAAAGACCAATGGATTTCCCAATTTCTCCACAGCGATCGAACCAACCATCTGAATTGTCATAAGCTCTTCCTGGTATATTTCTACATATATCAAAGGCGATTCCCCAATTATGATTAGACTGCGGATATTTTACATTGGTTATAATTTCGCCTGGTTTTGTTCTACCTTGCTCGTATAAAGTATTTTGCTCTTCCTGTGTACGTATCGTATCTGTTACTTTTGCAGGGTCAAGTCCTGCTTCTATTATATTATTTAATAGTAATCGCGCATATTGTTGCACTTGTGGATGCAAATACTTTATATCACTCGCCATAAATAAACCTTCTTTCTTTTTTGTTCTCCCTATATATTATTCAAAGAATTTAAAAATGACAGTGTAAAAAAGAACAAGCCCCTCCTCTATTTGTGTTGTAATAAAGGACAAAAGTCAAACATATATTACAGAGATAATGAATATGGAGAACAATTATGCTTTTTCATAAGTCAAAAAAAGAAAACGAAGTGCTTTCCTCTCCTACAATTGAGATAGGCAGAACGATAACTGGAGCTCCTGGTAGTGAGGCTTTTGTATCAAACTCTGGTAATGCTCAAAATGTGGTACTTAATTTTACAATTCCCCAAGGGCATCCTGGAGCTCCTGGAAAACAAGGACCTACTGGGGTTGCTGGTCAGAAAGGAACTACTGGTGAGAAAGGCGATACTGGACCAATGGGACCAAAGGGCGAGAAAGGCGATACTGGGCCAATGGGACCAAAGGGCGAGAAAGGCGATACTGGGCCAATGGGACCAAAAGGCGAGAAAGGCGATACTGGACCAATGGGAGCCTCTGCGAATGAACATTTAGAGTATGCGCTCTACCAACTATCTTCCACCGATTCGAACTTAATCTTTCATATTGAGAAAACAAATTCAATAAAAATATCCTTATCTGAAAACAACGAAGTAATTACTTGCAAAGGTGGTTTTCTATATCTTTTAACCTACTCTATCGTAGATGCGAATCAGAAAACGCCTTGTGTGACTACTGCATACATCAACGATCAAGCAAGTAACTTTGTTTCCACACAAACCTTACTTCTGCCTGCCGAAAATGATATTACATTTACTTTAAAAAACAGCCAGGAATTAGAAAATAAGAAAGATCTATCCGGGACCTTATCCATTTGGGCAGTAGCAGCGCTTTAGATTATAAAATATAAAAATCAGCTCATCCTATATGAGCTGATTTTTACCTTTATATATTAAAAATTATATAATACTTTTTTAATCAATGGGATTCGTTTTTTTGTATAACGATAACCTGCCTCCATACAAGCATTCATATGTTCAAACGTAAGTAAACCTGCTTCTTTTGGTAAGGTTGGCTTTAGCAATAATTTCTCACCGGTTGAAGTGCATTGTTTCAGACTGGAGCTCATAATAGAAAAAGAGTGGGAGGCAATTTCTATAATTGTATCCTTCTCTGGCATCTGATAATCTTCCCCAATGTCTACTGCTATTACATTTTTTTCACCTGCCGCAATCAGCAGATCCACAGGCATAACATTCGTAACACCACCGTCTACAAAACAATATCCACCAATGCTTCTTGGACGAAATACTGCTGGTACCGATGAACTAGCCATTATTGCATCGCAAATAGCTATATCCATCTCCCATTTTACATGCTCAATTTGTTTGTTTGCCGTAGAATTTGTATAGGCAATTGTATTTCCGCTATTTAAGTCCACTGCTGGTATTACCGTTCTAATTTTTGCATCCTTTATCGTCTTACCATCGGTTAGGTCACATAAAAATTGTTGCAATTTATCCCCTTTTAACAAACCACTTAGACTTATTTTTTGCTTTAAAAGCATTTGGGGAATAAACTTTAGTAAGCCGATATAGTCAATGTCTATATAATGGGAACCCTTCCGATCTAAGTAATTCACTAGTTCACGCAATTCAATTGGTGATACCCCAATCGCATAAAGACCCGCTACTATACTTCCCGCACTCGTACCAGCGATGGATGTGGGTTTTATCTTTTCCTCTTCTAAAGCAAGTAACACACCAACATGGGCAGCTCCCCTCGTTCCTCCCCCCGCTAAAACAAGACCAAATTCCATACGCATCACCTAATATGTATTTACACCTATTATATGTTCTCCCTTGGCTTACAATGATACGAATTCATATCAGGCAGATTTCCAATCCTATGGCAATTTACCATACGGGCTTGTTCCCCACTAGACAAGTTAGCCCCCGCCCTATATTTACTTTCTGTTACAGTAAATTACGGACACCGTCGCAAATCCTCTGTGCAACAACCGGATTGTTCATAGTGTAAATATGGACCCCATCTACATCATGTGCCAGGAGATCTACAAGCTGGTTAATCGCATAGGCCATACCAGCATCAAATAACGCTTCTTTCTTATTTTCATATCGATTCATAATTCTCCTAAACTTGTCAGGAAGAGATGCACCACATAAAGTTACCATTCGCTCTATTTGTGCTTTATTAATTACTGGCATGATACCCGCTTCAACGGGAACCGAAATGCCCGCTATCTGAATGTCTTCCAAAAAAGAATAAAATTTTCCATTGTCGAAAAATAATTGTGAGATTAAATGGTTTACGCCACAATTAACTTTTGTTTTTAAATTCAGAATATCATCTACTTTATTTCTGGACTCGAGATGACACTCTGGATAACAAGCCCCACTGATGGAAAAGTCTCCTTGTGCTTTAATAAAAGATACTAAATCACTTGCATACTGAAAGTCTTCCTTCGGTGCAATATCAGGATTTATATCCCCTCTGAGCGCCAAAATATTTTCAATTCCAGCATCTTTTAATTCATTTAGTATATTAGAAATATCATCTTTACTTTGATTAATACATGTTAGATGGACTAACGGTTCAATATTGTATTGGTGTTTTATTTTTTTCGCTAACTCAACGGTCTTATTATTGGTAGCGCTTCCACCTGCTCCAAATGTAACACTAATAAAATCTGGATTTAATTCGCTTAAAATCTCTAATGTTGCATCAATACTCTTTAATGTTGTATCTCTTTTTGGCGGGAAAATTTCAAAAGAAAGGACAGGTCTTTTTTTGCTAAAAATTGTTTCGACTTTCATACACACGCTCCTATTTATTCCACGATGAATATAATCGCATTAATCTTATGTTATTATAACAGGCCTATCTATATAGTAAATTACTAAAAAAATATATCTTGATATAGATTTTAACTATAGCAAGGTGTTCACTCATTTTCATTGATAAACATCACCAAAAATGAGCATATTAATAAAATAGAGCAAATCCAAATCGCTTTATCACCGAATTGAGCCGTTAGTATCCCTCCTGTCGCAGCCCCTATAATAAAAATAATAATAAAAGTATAATAAGTTATACTCTTCTTACGTAATACTTTATTTCCTGTTGCCCTATAGTTACAGAGTGCTTCCGTTGCAATTCTTAAGTTTCCAATACACATGGTGCTTGCATAAGAATTTCCCAATACTTTGCGAAAACTTTCTATCTGTAAAGCACACACGAAAGAAACAATGATATTGGCACATAGATTATAAGTTTGCGGAATCCAACCGACTAAAAATAGTAAAATTGCTTCTATAATTACTACAATTTGACGCCAATGAATCTTTTTGCTCCATTGATATTTGTGACGTATTTTTTCTGCTGTGTAGATTCCTGTCGCAAATGCGAGAACTGGTATAAAATAACGCAAAGCTCCAGCCCATTTGCCTGTTGCTAATTTTTCACCCATTAATACCATGTTCCCAGTCTGCCCATTGGCAAAAACATGGTCTCTGCAAAAATATGTATAAGCATCTTGAAATCCTCCTGTAATTGATAAAAGAATACCAACCCAAATAGATTCCGACATTTGTCCTTTACATTTCCACATTTTCTTGTCATCCTTTCGCTTTCTTTCCGCCCTAAAATTCTCATCTGCTAAATTCGACATTTTTCTACATTTAGTTTTTCTTATCAACACAATCCACAATATATTGTGGATAACCCCTATTTTATTGCAAGATTATTC
>JBKTKK010000130.1:0-6245 GCA_047242405.1 Lachnospiraceae bacterium
ACCCAGACGATGCTTCTGTTGTAGACATTGGTAAGATTGGTTTAGCTGGTTGTGTTGTTTCAAGCCTTTATACGGTACCAAAAAATGAAATACCAGTTGAAACGCCAGAGGTAACAAGTATTCTTCTTGGCAGCAAATCAGAAGTAGTTTCTGTTGGAAATACCGTACAAGTATCCGCTAAGCCATTCCCTATTAGTGCAGCCTTAAACGATGCAGCGCTTAACTTTACTTCAAACAATGAAGCTGTTGCGACAGTAAATGAAAGTGGATTAGTTACAGCAGTAGGGGAAGGAAAGGCAGAAATTGTTGTGTCCTATGGTAATGTGAATGCTTCTTGCACAATTACAGTTCTGGGCGACAATAATAAGTTCTATGTAACAAATGCAAATGGATGGGAAACTTCTCCAATTTTAAAACCAGGTACAATTACAGAGCGTGTAACTTTACCAAAGAATGCGGGTCTTAAAATGAAAACTACAACATATGTGGATGGCTATTTCTATGCAATTGATACAGAAGATTATCTGTGGAGATATACAGAAGATCTTAGCGTAGTTGAAAAACTTGGTGATAGTTCCGTTGTTAGCCAGCTTGATAATTATGAAGATTACGACAAAAATTATGCGATAACGGTTACAGACCTTGTTGCAAATGCATTTAACAATAAAGTGTATGTAATGGTAGCAGGCGTCATGGATTATTACCGTCAGTACTATGTATATGAATTAGATTTAGCAACAGGAGCATCTACCATTGCATCGCAGATTGCGTACAACATTATGAGACCAGTTGAATTTGTATTCACAAGTGAAACCGATATGATTCTATATGATGCATATAGTGATTATATTTATGAGATGAATATGAACAACAGCGCTGAAACAGATGCGAAACACCTTGCCTGGGTTCAGACAACGTTATCATCAGGTACCAGTATGGGGATGGTTTATAGCAAGGATATGGATAAGGTATTTCTAGCATCTGATAAGAGCGAAGCCCATAACCAGAGAGCATTGTATACGTTAGATCCAAATACAGGTGTATTTAAGAAGTATGCCGATGCAAAATATAATGTAGACTTTATTGATCTAATCCTAATTGAAGGTTCCACACCAGTGACTGCACAGTCACTGGAAGTACCAGTTACTCCACAGTCACTGGAGGTGGAAACTCCGATTGTAGGAGAAGATATGAGTACTGCAGACGTACAGGGAAACTAATTTAATAAATACAAGTAAGTCTCGGTGGGACTTACTTGTATTTACCTGGGACAACCCCCGTTTGCTAACCTTATTATTTACAAGGAGCTACTACGAAATGACTATGTTTCAGTCATCTAGCAGTGGCTCCTTGTTTTTCTTAACCGCCAAAGCAGCGGCATCTAAATAAGGTAGTAGCAAGAAAAAAATAGGATTAATTTCGTTGGCTACAATAAAACATTAGGCACGTTTCGACAGGAAAAGGTTGGAATAATCCATTTTTATTGTAGCCTTTTTATTGTATACTCTTCTATATAGGAGATAGTGAGAAGGAAAAAAACGAGAAGAAATGAATCGTGTATATTTACTATCATTTTTGTTATATACAAACTGATGAGAGACCAGTTAAAATAGAAAGCATAGGTATATAGCAAGTTAGTTACTCGTATTATACGAGATTTCATAAATAAATACGAAAGGAATAAGATGATGAAATATTTATTTCAGCAATATGAAGCTCCTGTTATTCTGTATAATCACCTAAATCTTGGAGGCAACAATCCAGAGGGGGAACGAATTGATGTAAATAGTGCTTATTTTACACGGAATGGGAAGCCATGGATTCCGGTCATGGGAGAGTTTCATTTCAGCCGCTATGATCGGAATGACTGGTACGAAGAGCTCTGTAAGATGAAAGCGGGCGGGATTACCCTCGTATCGACCTATCTTTTTTGGATTTATCACGAAGAAATAGAAGGAAGCTTCGATTTTACTGGTGATAATGACATTCGCGCCTTTATTGACCAATGCAAAAGAGCAGGCTTAGAAGTTGTGATTCGTATCGGACCTTGGGCACACGGTGAGTGTAGAAACGGGGGATTACCAGACTGGTTATTAAAGAAACCGTATAAATTAAGAGAAAATAATGAGGCTTATCTGGAGCAAGTAAAAAAATGGTATAGCAAAATTTATGAACAAGTAAAAGGGTTTTTTTACCAAGATGGTGGAAATATTGTTGCCATTCAATTAGAAAACGAATTTTGTCACGATGCAGCCCATTTAGCGCGGCTAAAAGAAATCGCAATTGATTGTGGTTTGGTGGCACCCCTTTATACGGTAACAGGGTGGAATAGTGCAGCGGGGGCAAAAATTCCAGTGGATGAAGTCGTACCTGTTTTTGGTGGATACTGTGATGCCCCATGGGATCATAGTTTAAAACAACTACCACCATCCCCGCATTATTTCTTTAATCGAATGCGAAACGACTCGGCGTAGGGGCGGATTTGTTGCCAAAGGAAGGAGACGATGATTGGCAGCTGCCTTATGAACGCTATCCCTTTGCTACTTGTGAGCTAGGTGGGGGAATACAGGTAACCCATCATAGAAGACCCATTATAAAAGGAATGGACATCTATGCCATCTCTTTAATTAAGTTAGGAGATGGGAATAACTTAGTCGGTTATTATATGTATCATGGCGGTACGAATAAAATCGGACAACGGTCTACCTTGCAGGAATCAAAGGCGACAGGATATCCCAATGATTATGCCATCTTATCTTATGATTTCCAAGGTCCAATTTCAGAATATGGGGAAATACGAGATCAATATCGGTTGTTGAACTTACTACATTTATTTTTAGAAGAAAACCAAGAAACGTTCGCAACGATGACGGCAGTAGATGCCATAAATCCTGTTACACGAGAGGATATGGCTTCACTTCGTTATGGAATGCGTACGAACGGAAGGAGCGGCTTTGTATTTATAAATCATTATCAGCGATTGGCAAAGTTAGAGGATGTAAAAGATGTAGTCATTGATACGGGAAACGTAGTATTTCCATCCTTTGATGTATGTGGGGACATTAGTTTCTTTTTCCCATTTCATATGGACTTAGGTGGCAATGATTTAACTTATGCAACGGCCCAACCCATTTGTAAGCAAGATAACACGTACTTTTTTGTTGCCATTCCAGGAATTAAACCAGAATACCAAGTAAATGGTAATGTATATAAACCAGAAGTTGGAAAGGATTTTGTGCTTACGGTCAATGAAGTAAACATCGTTACCCTTTCTTGGGCAGAAGCCCAGTTTGTACGAAAAATAAAAAATACGGTTTACATCGGTGAAAACTGTGATTTATATGGTCTAGAAGATGTGGTAGCTTGTGTAGGAGAAGGAGATTATACATACTATGTGTGGAAAGGGAAATGCTTTGCGACACATACAATTAATAGAAAGAGCCAAGAAGTTGTTGTGACGATGAGAGAGGTTGATATGCCCAAATTGGATCAAATCTATTATGAAGAGTTACATATGGGGGGAGAACGAGAAGTTGTTTGGAGAGAAATAAGGGTAAGCGGCTCCAATGGAATGGTAGAAATCAATTATATCGGTGATGTGGCACAAATATATGCCGATGGAAAACTTATCGCCGACGATTATTATTACGGGAAAGTCTGGAGAGTTCCGGCAAGACTTTTATTTGGAAAAACTTGTTATCTAGCTGTGTCTGAACTACGGGACGATTTTTATAGGGAGTTTTAAAAGTACATGGTATTGATTAGTCTATGGAAGAATAACAACGTGGAGGAATTGAAATGAGAGAAGCGTTAAGTCGTTTTGTAAAGGAAATTAAAAATCCATCCGATGAATTTAGCCCAATTCCCTTTTGGTTTTTAAATGATAAACTAGAAAAAGATACATTAAGAAAGCAATTAGAGGACTTTAAAGAAAAAGGGGTGAATGGTGTAATCTTGCACCCTCGGATCGGTGTACCAAAGGAACTTGCGTACTTATCGGAAGAATATTTTGATATCATTAAATTTATAGTAGAGACGGCAAAAGAATTAAACATGGCAATTGTCCTTTATGATGAAGCGATGTATCCATCTGGATCTGCCCACGGACAGGTTGTGGCGACAAATCCAGACTTTGCTTCCATCGGCCTTATTTTAACAAGCGATGCGGAGAGTGGTAAAGTCATAGCTTCCTTTGAGGATGGGCAATACTTAGTACAGAGAAAAAGTGGTGGTAACATTCGGGGGATTCACTTTGGAGAAGACGATGGAGAAGCGAATGCACCCGCATCTGCAGATATTTTGAATCCAAATGCGGTGGAGTGTTTTATACAATTAACACACGATAAATACTAGAACACTTAAAAGAATATTTCGAACGACGATTATTGGCTTTTTTACCGATGAACCTTGTGTATTAGGAAGAAATACAGGACGTTATAGAGATTGACCGATGGACTTGAAAAAGAAATCGTAGAAAAGGGAGGCGACCTAAACAGCTGCGGGAGTTGTTTGAAAACAGGAAAACGACTGTGTTATATCACTCAATCGTTAAGAATCGTTTGAACAACGTTTATTATACAAAGCTATCGCAGTGGTGTGAATCCCACAAAATTGCGCTAATGGGACATCCGGAAAAAGCAACGATATTGATGAGGAAAAGTTCTTCCACATACCAGGCAGGATTTGATTTTTAGAGTTGCGCCAAGTTGGTGGCGTTGATGAATGGATTCAGTACAGGCAAAATGTTCTTCCGATGCAGCAAGACACATGAAGCGCCGTAGAAACTCCAATGAATGTTTCGGCGTTTGTGCGAGGGAAGGTATACCTTGGTATATAACAGCGGGGGATACGAAGTGGTTTATCGACTGGTTGGCCGTGCGAGGTGTAAATTTATTTATCCCTCATGCATTTTATTATAGTGTGCGTGGAGAACGCAGCGGGGAGCGTCCACCAGATGTAGGTCCCAACAATATATGGTGGGAACATTACAAAGAATTTTCTACTTATATGAAACGGGTATCCTACTTAGTAACCGATTCTCAAAATGGGGCAAAAACAGCTGTTTTGTGTGAGAGTGGTGCGATGCCGTATAAGGAAGTAAAACCATTTTATGAAAATCAGGTGGAATTTAATTATCTTCAAGAAAACTTATTTAAACAGTGTAAGGTGGAAAATGGAAAACTGACAATTGCCGGTTATACATATGATTATGTTATGGATCCATATGACTTGGCAAACAAATATAAGCTGGATATTTCCAATGTGAAACGTTGCGAGAAGGTAGAGGATGTGGTGGAGCGTGATTTTATTACATCGAAACCTTGTCCAGGGCTTCGTGTGACCCATTTAGTAAAGTATGGGATTAACCTATACTTTATTGTAAATGAGGCAGAGGCATCAATTGATTGTGAGGCATCGGTGCCATTGCTGGTAAGGCGCAGCGGATGGATTTATGGAAAGGGGACTTCCTTAAAACGGATTGGACCCAAGGTGATGGAGGCACAAAGTTTCACCTTACATTAGAAGGGTTTGAAAGCCAGCTAATTCTTATAAGTGAAGAACAATTACCAGAAGAGGAGATATTAGAAGAACCTCTTATTGTTTCCCTTAATCATCCATGGACAATGGTTGCAGAAAATAAAGATAAGATTCAAAAGATTTATGAGACATCTTACGAGTGTGGAAGCTATAATGGAAGAGAAACCATTACAGTGGACGGAGAGGAAATGATCGAATGTTATTGCAATGGCACATTTGTAGGCGTTAGCTTCTTTGCGCCCCATCGTTTCCAAATCGGTGCTGCCCTTGTACCAGGAAAAAATGAGCTAAAACTTGTAGTAACTGGAAATGTAGCAAATCGATATGCCGGTCTAGAAATTCCGTATGGAGTGAATTAGCAGCGCATTGGGAAGGGCCTTTATTATTTAATAGAAAGGCCCTTCCTTTATACTAAGGTAATTTACTATTTTTCTTCCACATATAATTGGGGGATTTTGTAATAGGTTTGTCCTTTTTTATTGTTGGTCTGGTGCATTTTTCATTACAGAAAAGATTGTTTCTGAATTAAAACAAAATTTTTTGAAAAGATAATTGACAAGCATAATTCACTGTGTTATATTATTATGCGTCGTTAAAAAAACAACTTTAAAACAATTTGATGAATTTTAAAACAATTCAGAAAAAAGTTATTAAAAAAACAGAAAAAAGTTGTTGACAAAAAGAAACAAATGTGTTAATATATAAAA
>JBKTKK010000131.1:0-1945 GCA_047242405.1 Lachnospiraceae bacterium
TTAATAAAACAGATGAATACAAAAATCCTATTGAGGAGGTCGAATTTACATTAACCTGTAGAAATAATAACAAAGACTATTCCCTTAAGACAGATGCAGAGGGGAAGGCTGTTTTAGAACATATCCCAATTGGGAGCTATGATACAAATACGGGAATATGGACTTATTTCACGTATGAGTTAAAGGAAACTGGGCCCAAAGAAGGATACGAAGGGAATGATGAGATACATACCATTCAGTTTAAACAATCCGAGGAACGAGAAGCAGTAATTGAATATGGGATAGAAATAATAAATAAACGAATGCCGAGTAAAACCTTTATTTTAGGAATTGAAGATTATTATAAGCCCATAGGAACAGGGGCAATCATAACTGGTATTGGCATTAGTATTTTTGGCATATTTCTTTATAAAAAAAGGCAGCGTATATGAGCAAAAATAAAATACTTGGAATTTGGTTTGTTTTAATTGGGATAGGAATATTATTTATTGGATGTGTGATATTAATAATGGATCCAGCCAATGAAGCGGCCGTTAGACAAGAAAAAGAAGAGGAAATTGCGGATTATTATTTATCTATTTGGGGAGAAGAATTAGAAAAAATAATAGGGGAAGAAAACAATAAAAGCTATAATGGCAGTAGCCTTCATCCCGTTCAACAAAGTACGGAAAATAATTGGGAGGATACCGTAGGGTATAACAACATTTCGCCAGATTATGCTTGGGGAACGATAGATTGTGTATTGGAAGTTCCATCGGTGAAAATTAGACGAGGAGTCTATAGGGGAGCGCTTGAGCATGATCTAAATTTATGGATGGTAGTGGCTGCTAGAGATGATTATATTTTAGGAGAAAACCATTACTGTATTTATGGCCATAATCATACCACACAGAATTTATCTTTTAATCGTCTAAAGGATGTAAAACTTGGGGAGATTTTTACGCTTACCCATAATGCTGGTGTATACAAGTACGAAGTAACTGATATACTTATATTAACGCGCGAAGAAGTTAGAGATAATTACGTGGATAATTTTTCCTTATCATCGGATAAGTGTTATATTATCACTTGTGGTAGAGGTGAAAGTCGATACAAGGATCTTGTAATAGAAGGGACGAGAATTGATAAATCGTCGTAAGTGAAAATAATTACGTTTTCCTTTCCGATTGTTATTTGGTTGAAAATAAAATCGCGCTATGGTATACTGTTGGCAGTAACTTGGCATTATGCCAAAATAGGACTTCCTGGGAACAAATTGGAAGACCAGAAAACCATTAAAATGGTAATGGAGGTTTTTATGAAAGGTATTATTTTAGCCGGTGGAAGTGGAACACGCCTTTACCCGCTTACAAAGGTTACTTCAAAACAGTTATTGCCGATATATGATAAGCCAATGATTTATTATCCGCTATCTGTTCTTATGGAAGCTGGAATTCAAGATATTCTTATCATATCAACACCGGATGATACGCCAAGGTTTCAGTCCTTATTAGGAGATGGCAATCAGTTTGGTATTCGTCTTACTTATGAAGTGCAGCCAAGTCCTGATGGATTGGCACAGGCCTTTATTATCGGAGAAAAATTTATTGGTAATGATTCAGTTGCCATGGTTTTAGGTGATAATATATTCCATGGACATGGATTAAAAGAACGCCTTCGTGACGCTGCAGCGAAGCAAACAGGAGCAACGGTATTTGGCTATTATGTTGATGATCCAGAGCGTTTTGGTATTGTAGAGTTTGATAAAAATGGTAAAGCGGTATCATTGGAAGAAAAGCCAGCACAGCCAAAGAGTAATTACTGTGTAACAGGACTTTATTTTTATGATAATCGTGTCGTAGCGTATGCAAAAGCTTTAAAGCCGTCTGCCCGTGGTGAATTAGAAATTACAGATTTAAATAAAATCTATTTAGAAAATGGCGAATTAGATGTTACTCTATTAGGA
>JBKTKK010000131.1:1955-6236 GCA_047242405.1 Lachnospiraceae bacterium
GGTCAGGGATTTACATGGCTTGATACAGGAACCCATGAATCTCTTGTGGATGCGACAAATTTTGTGAAGACGGTTGAGCAACATCAACACCGTAAAATTGCTTGTCTCGAAGAAATTGCATATTTAAATAGCTGGATTACGAAAGATAGGCTAATGGAGGTTTATGAGATATACAAGAAGAATCAATACGGTGCGTATTTAAAAGGCGTCATGGATGGGAAATATATAGATAAATAGATTTGGAGGAATAAACGAGATGAAGATTTTAGTAACCGGAGGGGCTGGATTTATCGGTGGCAATTTCGTACATCATATGGTGAATAAATACCCTGATTATGAAATAGTTAACCTCGACCTGCTTACTTACGCTGGAAATCTAGAGACATTAAAGCCTATCGAGGATAAGCCAAATTATAAGTTTGTAAAGGGGGATATTGCAGATCGTTCCTTTATAATGGATTTATTTGAAAAGGAGCAATTTGATATTGTAGTTAACTTTGCTGCAGAAAGTCATGTAGACCGTTCGATTACCGATCCAGGTATTTTTGTACAAACAAATGTTATGGGAACCTGTGTATTGTTGGATGCATCTAAGGCTTATGGCGTGAAAAGATACCATCAAGTATCAACGGATGAAGTTTATGGAGATCTTCCACTGGATCGTCCAGACCTCTTTTTTACAGAAGAGACACCTTTGCATACTTCTAGTCCATATTCATCTTCCAAGGCAAGTGCAGATTTATTTGTGTTAGCATATTATCGGACATATGGACTACCTGTAACAATATCGAGATGTTCCAATAATTATGGACCATATCATTTTCCAGAAAAGCTCATACCGCTTATGATTAGCCGTGCTCTTGCCAATGAAGAGTTGCCGGTATATGGAAATGGATCTAACGTGAGAGATTGGTTACATGTGGCTGACCACTGTGAAGCAATTGATTTAATCATCCATGATGGTAAGGTGGGAGAAGTATATAATGTAGGTGGTCACAATGAACGAACGAATTTAGAAGTGGTACAAACGATCCTTAAAGCATTGGATAAGCCCGAAAGTTTAATTCGCTTTGTAAAAGATCGCCCAGGCCATGACCGTAGATATGCCATTGATCCAGCAAAGCTGGAAAGAGAGTTAGGATGGAAGCCCAAATATACATTTGATACTGGAATTCAGCAGACCATCCAATGGTATTTAGACAATGAAGACTGGTGGAAGCATATTTTAAGTGGAGAATACGCAAACTATTTTGAATCTATGTATAAAGACAGACTTTAACCGAATAAAGAAAGTCCCCCGTTTCAATGTCTTGGAGACATGAGCGGCAGCTATGAGGTTATGAGCAAGTAGCGTTGCGGATTGGGAATTTGCTGTTAATAAAGGACAAGATTGCCGGCGCTTCGTGCCTGTTTTAGACAGGAACGAGGCGCTGCGTTTTATATGAAGGAGGAAAATATGAAAGTATTAGTAACGGGAGTGAAAGGCCAGCTTGGCCATGATGTTGTTAATGAATGTGCAAAAAGAGGAATTGATACAGTAGGTGTCGATGTAGAAGAAATGGATATTACCGATGCCCAAGTTGTGGAAAGGGTAATAAAAGAGTCCAATGTTGATGCAGTGATTCATTGTGCTGCCTATACAGCTGTTGATGCTGCAGAAGATAATATTGATTTATGTAGAAAAGTTAATGCAAATGGAACAGAGAATATTGCAAAAGTTTGTAAAGAATTAGACATAAAAATGATGTATATAAGTACAGATTATGTATTTAATGGCCAAGGAGAACATGCATGGGAACCAGATGATGAAAGGGAACCATTAAATGTCTATGGTCTTACAAAATACGAAGGAGAGTTAGCGGTAGAAAATAATTTAAGCAAATATTTTATTGTACGTATTGCATGGGTGTTTGGTGTAAATGGTAACAACTTTATAAAAACTATGTTACGTTTGGGAAAAGAAAGAGGAGCTGTTAGTGTTGTAGATGATCAGATTGGATCGCCAACCTATACCTATGACTTGGCTGTGTTATTGGTAGATATGATTAAAACAGAACAATACGGACGGTATCATGCAACAAATGAAGGCCTATGCAGCTGGTACGATTTTGCGTGCGAAATATTTAAACAGGCAGGCCTAGATGTTTCAGTTACTCCGGTCGATAGCCGTGCATTTCCAGTTAAAGCAACCAGACCTCATAATAGTCGTATGAGTAAAGACAAATTAGAAGAAATGGGATTCCATCGTTTACCAACATGGCAGGATGCATTAAGGAGATATTTAGAGGTTATAGAATATTAAATGAACAATAAGAAAAAACGACTTTGTTTTGCAGTTGCAGTTGTGATCTGGATGGGAGTTATTTTCTTCTTTTCCGCACAGAATGGCCAGCAATCATCACAAATAAGCAATGGTATAACCAAGCGTATTTTAAGACTACTTTATCCTAATTTAGATAATCTTTCGAATGTGAAACAAATAGAACTTTTAAATACCTTTTCCTTTTTTGTGCGTAAAGCTGCTCATTTTACCGAATATGCAATACTAGGGTTTTTAATTTCTGGTTTTTTTCAAACATTTTATTGGAAGAAATGGAGTCTTGTATTAAACACTTGGCTTTTAGGGACTGCATATGCATTTAGTGATGAATTTCATCAAATGTTTTTAGAGGGACGATCACCAAAGATGGGGGATGTATGGATTGATTCCAGTGGAGTTTTATCGGGCATATTGGCATTTTATGTTGTATGTGCTATAATTACGTCAATACGTCACCGAAGTAGAGCTAAAAAACTACAAGTCGAAAGGAAAGAAAATGATAGCAGATAGAATGAAACCATTGGTTGAGAATAATTCAGCAATTCGTGCAATGTTTGAAGAGGGAAAAAGGCTGGCTAAAATTTATGGAGCAGAAAATGTATACGACTTTAGTTTAGGTAATCCCAATGTTCCAGCCCCGGAAGAAGTGAAAAATGCAATTTTAGAAATTATAAACCAAGAAGAATCTACGATGGTTCATGGTTATATGAGTAACGCGGGATTTGAAGATGTAAGAGAAGCTATCGCTAACTCATTAAATGAACGATTCGGAACAAACTTCCATTTAAATAATTTGGTTATGACAGTAGGTGCAGCAAGTGGGTTAAACATTATATTTAAGACATTATTAAATCCAGGTGATGAAGTAATTGTTTTTGCTCCATATTTTTTGGAGTATGGGAATTATGTAAGAAACTATGATGGGAAGATTGTTGTAGTCGCTCCAAATACAGAAGATTTCCAACCGAATTTAGAGGAGTTTAAACAGAAAATTAATTGTTGTACAAAGGCTGTTATTATAAATTCTCCGCACAATCCTACTGGTGTCGTTTACTCGGAAGAAACAATACAAAAATTAGCCCATATACTAGAAGAGAAGGAAATAGAATATGGACATCCGATCTATTTCGTTTCGGATGAACCATATCGTGAACTGGCGTACGATGGTGTTTTTGTACCATATATATCTAAGTATTATAAAAATACAATAGTGGGCTATTCCTATAGCAAGTCTTTGTCTTTACCAGGCGAAAGAATTGGTTATGTTGTAGTACCAGATGAAGTTGAGGATAGTGAACTTATATTAAAGACTCTAGTTATAGCAAACCGTGTACTTGGGAGTGTAAATGCACCTTCTTTAATGCAGCGTGTAATAGCGAAATGTTTAAACGCAAAGGTAAATGTAGAAGCATATGATCGAAATCGTAATTTACTGTATCAATCCCTTTGTTCTTATGGATATGAATGTATAAAACCGCAGGGGGCATTCTATTTATTTGTAAAATCACCGGTTGAAAATGAAAAGGAATTTTGCGAAGCCGCAAAGAAACATAGAATTTTATTTGTTCCTGGCAGTTCCTTTGCCTGCCCAGGCTATGTACGGATCGCTTATTGTGTATCTTATGAAACAATTCAAAATGCACTACCAGGTTTCCTAGAACTTGCGAAAGAATTTGGTATTGATCAAGTATAGATACATAACATGAGGGGGGAAAGCGATGGAGCAGCAGAATAGAGAATGGGAAAAAAATATCCGTACGGTTGTACCCTATGTTCCTGGAGAACAGCCGAAGAAAAACGGGATAATTAAGCTAAATACAAATGAAAATCCGTATCCACCAGCGCCGGGGGTTCGTTTGGTGCAAAAGTCATTTAATACGGAGGTTTTAAGACGATATCCGGATCCGGCATCTGAAGAATTAGTGAAAACAATTGCCGATTATTATGGCGTAGATAAGGAT
>JBKTKK010000132.1:0-6235 GCA_047242405.1 Lachnospiraceae bacterium
TTGTAACACTCTAACGTTGGAACTGTGTATTCGCTCATCGGATGAGAAGCATTTAATAACACCAAATTTTGGTTGTATGCAATATCTGCCTGATTTTCTTTCATATCTTCGACCGTAAGCGTTTGCAAACTCATAGGATCCATTCTTATCTCTTTTACATCTGCTTCCAAATAAAATTGGTTCCATGCATTTCTTATACAAAAGCGAACATCCGGCCTTATTACAAAAAGAGTTACGATAGCTGACAGTATAATAAGTAGTATAAATAGCCCAAACGGGTAACGTTTCTTATTTCTCATATTTGTATTCTCCTCTAGCACAAAAAACTATTCCATATACAAATATTCGCCAGAGCACATAAAAATATACATTTATTGCTATTTGCATTCATTCTCTTCTATGTTATCTTGTCACAGATCGTCAGCAAGGACCATATTCGTTTTTGGAATCTCTACCTTTGCATATTCTCTTCACTCCCAAATATTACCGGTATTTTTTGTTTTTTTCTTAAGATAATACTAAATTATAGAATTCATTGTCATTATACGATGCGGTGCCTTCATAAAATATGACAAGCACCTCTCAATTTATTATGCAATTAAAGGAGAAAAATTATGGTTCAAAAGAGCATTAAAATAACAAATCCTTCCGGTTTACATTTAAGACCTGCCGGTATTTTAGCAAAGGAAGCCGCCAAATGTGAATCAAGTGTCAAAATTGAATATAACAATAAAGTGATTGAATGCAAAAGTGTATTAAATCTCATGGCAGCCGCAATTAAAGCAGGATCTGAAATTGTAGTTAAGTGCGAAGGACCGACAGAAGAACAGGACTTGGCTACTATTATTTCTCTCATAGAGAGCGGATTAGGAGAATAAGATCGCAAAAAAGGAGGACTAATGGTTCGTCTAACAGTTAATAAAACTGCAGCGAAAGGCATTGTAATAGGGAAAGCTTATCTTGTTACAGAGCCTGATCTTACTGCAAATCGTTATAAGGTGGAAGAAGATGCATTATCCAAGGAGCAGGCGATTTTTGAAGAAGCCCTATCCCATTCACAAGATGAATTAACCGGTCTTGCTTCAGAATCCGATATTTTTGAAGGACATTTGATGATTGCCATGGATCAAACATTATCGGATACCGTTATATCAAAAATGAAAGAAAATCTTTATAGTGCACAAGCAGCATTAGAAGATACCGTTATTGAACTTTCCACCCTATTTGACCGTATGGAAGATGAATATATGAGAGAAAGAGCCGCAGACGTAAAAGATGTTGGTAATCGTATTATGCGTCAATTAAAAGGCATGGGCGGAAGCTCTTTCGGAGAGATAAAAGATAAGGTGATCCTCATTGCAAAGGATCTAGCCCCCTCTGATACGGCGGCAATGGATTTTAATTATGTTCTTGGCTTTATTACCGAGCAAGGAGGTGTAACAAGCCATGTCTCAATTATAGCCAGAAGTTTAGGAGTTCCTGCTTTAGTTGGTGTTACTGACATTCTTAGTCATGTACAATCAAATGACATGATTATTATGGATGCAGAAAATGGCACCATATTAATTAATCCTGACAATAATACCATTCAGCAATATAAAGAACTGGAAGAAAAATTTAAAGAAAAACAAGAAATGTTAAAAAAGCAAAATCACCTTCCTGCCATTACCAATGACGGAAAAGAGGTCTCTGTTTGTGCCAATGTCGGCAGCTTAGAAGATATTAAAAATACCCTTTCTATACAAATTGATGGAATTGGTTTATTTCGAAGTGAATTTCTTTACATGGAAAGTTCTCATTTTCCAACGGAAGAAGAACAGTTTGAAGTCTATAAGGAAGCTGCCATATTAATGGAAGGGAAAGAGGTTACGATAAGAACTTTAGATATTGGTGGCGATAAATCACTACCCTACTATACATTTCAGCCGGAGGAAAATCCTTTTTTAGGTTGGCGAGCAATCCGTATCTCCCTTGATTTAAAAGATGTTTTTAAAACACAGCTAAAAGCTATATTGCGAGCGAGCCACTATGGTTATTTACGTATTATGCTTCCTATGATTATTTCTGTGGAAGAAATAGAAGATGCAAAATCGTTAATCGGGATGTAAACGAGAACTTCAATCAGTGAATATTCCTTTTGACGAAGATATTGAAATAGGCATTATGATTGAAACGCCAGCATCTGTCTTATGCGTCGATGCGCTTGCATCTCGCGTCGATTTCTTTAGTATCGGTACCAATGATTTAACTCAGTATGTCCTCTGTGTAGATCGTGGCAATAAAAAAATATCAAATTTGTATAATTCCTTTCATCCAGCCGTTTTACGTTGCATACAAACAGTTATAAATGCTGCTCATAAGCAGGAGATTAAATGTGGTATGTGTGGAGAATTTGCTAGTGACGCAAAGGCGGTTAAATTATTATTAGGTATGGGCCTGGATGAATTTAGTATGTCTGCGAGTGAAATACCTGCCGTAAAATATTTAATTCGTAATTCCAATTTTGATGAAGAAGTGAAGAACACTTCAGCTATACTTGAAGCTTATAAAATCAATGATGTTATGAAATTATTGCATGAATAATAAAAAATCAATTGATCAAACTATGCGTGGAAAAGCGTATAGTTTGATTTTTACCATTTCCGATTGGGACAGGCTTGTGTTTGTACAGCTGCTCTCACCTCTACGAAACAACCACATAAGCGGCACATACCATTTAAGAGTTTATTACAATCTTTACATATTACGAGTCTTTTTTCATATACAAGTGTCTCTGTTTTTATATCTGTGTCAATGCCTTCCACGGTCCTTCTTATCTTTTCTTTTAAATCTTTGTCTGAAATGTCATCCATAAGACATCGAAAACATATTTTATCTGCCAATATATCAGCACCCCCCTCTTTTTAATCATTTTACCCTATTTTCATGAAAATGGAAATAAAAAAAAGAGCTTATTCAGGATCCTCATTTTGAGACACCTGAACAAGCTCAGAGAAAATTCACGACACCCTTTTATAATTATAAATTTGTATAGCCCATTAAGCTTAAATCTACTGCTCTCGCTGCTTCTCTACCTTCTTTGATTGCCCACACAACCAAAGACTGTCCACGATGCATATCTCCCGCTACAAAAACATTTTTTACATTTGTTTCATATTTTCCAGCTTCCGTAGCAACGTTGCTTTTACCATCTACACTTACACCAAAAGCATTTGTAACATAACTTTCACTACCTAAAAATCCAGCAGCAATTAGGACAATATCTGCCTCAATCTCAAATTCACTACCAGCGATTGATTCCATACTAAATCTGCCTGTTTTTTCATCTCTCTTTGATTCCAACTTTACACAGATAACCTTTTTTAAATTTCCATTTTTATCTTTTACAAATTCTTTTACTGTCGTTTGATAAATTCTTGGATCATTTCCAAATACGTCAATGGCCTCTTCTTGCCCGTAATCGGTTTTACAGATTCGAGGCCACTCTGGCCAAGAATTATTTTCTGCACGTTTTTCTGGGAGTTTCGGCATCATTTCTAACTGGACTACGCTACTGCAACCGTGACGTATGGAAGTTCCAACACAGTCATTACCAGTATCCCCACCTCCAATAACAACGACTTTCTTTCCTTTTGCAGAAATATAGTTATTATCTTCTAAACCAGAATCGAGTAAACTTTTTGTCGTAGCCTTAAGGAAATCTACGGCAAAGTAAATTCCCTTTGCATCGCGACCAGGTGCTTTAATGTCCCTTGGATTTGACGCACCACAAGCTAAAATAATACTATCAAATTCTTTTTTCAGTTTTTGCGGCTTATAATCCTCTCCAACATTTGTATTCGTTACGAAATTTACACCTTCGGCCTTCATTAATGCAATACGACGCTCAATAACTGATTTTTCTAATTTCATATTAGGAATCCCGTACATAAGTAATCCACCAATACGATCATTTCGTTCAAAAACGGTCACTTGATGTCCTCTACGGTTTAGTTGATACGCTGCAGATAAACCAGCTGGTCCACTGCCTATATGGCTACATGCTTTCCAGTGCGCACTTTTGGTGGCTCTGGCTTTACTTCTCCTTCCGCAAACGCATTTTCTACAATTGCTAACTCGTTCTCTTTAATGGTTACCGGGTCTCCATGTAATCCACATGTACATGCTGCCTCACATAAGGCGGGACAAACACGACCCGTAAATTCCGGAAAACAATTTGTTTTTTGAAGTCTGCTGTATGCAGCCTTCCAACTACCTGTGTACAATAAGTCATTCCATTCCGGAATCAGGTTGTTTAGAGGACAGCCTGATACCATCCCCTTGATTTCCATACCCGATTGACAAAATGGGACTCCACATTCCATACAACGAGCTCCCTGTAATTGTTGTTTTTCTTTTGGTAATAAATGATGGAACTCATTAAAGTCTTTAATACGTTCTTTCGGCGAAGAAGCCTGGCTTACTAATCGCTGATAATCTAAAAATCCGGTTGGCTTTCCCATATTCTTCTCCTCCTACTTTCTTGTATTGGCATAAAATGCCTCAATGGATGCCTGTTCACTGCTAAGTCCTTTTTCTTCCATTTGTACAATTGTCATCAACATACGTTTATAGTCGTGAGGAATAATCTTCTTAAACTTAGGAAGGTAATCTCCAAAATTGTCTAAGATTTCTTTTCCCTTTGCTGAGTTCGTATAAGAGACATGTTCTTTAATCATTTCTTTTAATTCTAATACATCATACTTATTTGTTAACTCTTCTAACGATACCATTTCTTTATTTAATCTTGTGTAGAGATCGTTGTTCTCATCCAAAACATAAGCAATACCACCACTCATACCAGCAGCAAAGTTCTTTCCTGTTCCACCAAGTATAACTACGCGTCCACCTGTCATATATTCACAACCGTGATCACCCACGCCTTCTACGACTGCTGTTGCACCGGAATTTCTTACACAGAATCTTTCTCCAGCTACTCCGTTGATAAAAGCTTTTCCACTTGTGGCACCATAAAGGGCAACGTTACCGATAATAATATTGTCTTCTGCTTTAAATCGAACCCCTCTCGGTGGGTAAACGATTAGCTTACCTCCTGATAACCCTTTTCCAAAATAATCATTGCTATCACCGGTTAACTCCAGTGTTAATCCTTTTGGAATAAACGCACCAAAACTCTGTCCGCCACTTCCATTACACTGAATTGTGAACATATCATTTTCTAGACCTTCTGGATATAAGCGGGTGATTTCAGATCCAAAAATTGTTCCCAGTGTACGGTCGATATTGGAAATATCCACTTGAATGCTGCGTTTCTGACCGTTCTTTAAGGCTGCACCTAATTTATTTAATAATATTTTTTCATCTACTGTATTTTGTAATTTAAAGTCATAAACATTCTTATTGTTATAACCAGCAACCGGTGTATTGGCATATGGATTATTTAAGATACGATGTAAATCCACTTCATTTGCACGATTAAATGGCAAATCATTTTTCTGCTTCAAGAAGTCTGTACGACCAATTAACTCATCAACAGTGCGAACGCCCAATTTTGCCATATATTCTCTTAATTCTTGCGCTACAAAATGCATAAAGTTAACTACATATTCTGGTTTTCCGCGGAACCGTTTTCTTAACTCCGGATTTTGTGTTGCAATTCCCACTGGACACGTATCCAAGTTACATACACGCATCATAACACATCCGAGTGTTACAAGTGGCGCCGTTGCGAAACCATATTCCTCTGCTCCTAATAAGGCTGCAATTAATACATCACGACCCGTCATTAACTTCCCATCGGTCTCAACAACAACCTTATCTCTTAAGTCATTCATAATCAATGTTTGATGTGTTTCGGCAATACCTAATTCCCATGGTAAACCGGCATTATATATAGAATTTCTTGGAGCCGCCCCCGTACCGCCATCATAACCCGATACAAGGATTACTTGTGCACCAGCTTTTGCAACACCGGCTGCAACCGTACCAACTCCAGCTTCCGAAACAAGTTTTACAGATATACGCGCTTGCCTATTGGCATTTTTTAAGTCGTAAATTAATTGAGCCAAATCCTCAATTGAATAGATATCGTGGTGTGGCGGTGGCGAAATTAAACCGACACCTGGAGTAGAGTGACGTGTTTTGGCGACCCATGGATACACTTTCCCACCTGGTAAATGACCGCCTTCCCCTGGTTTCGCGCCTTGCGCCATCTTAATTTGTATTTCTTTTGCAC
>JBKTKK010000133.1:0-6226 GCA_047242405.1 Lachnospiraceae bacterium
GAGTATCGCCTTGCCAAGGCGAGGGTCGCGGGTTCGAATCCCGTCTCGCGCTTACCTTTAAGTCTCACAACGAAAGATATTATCTTCGTTGCGAGACTTTCTGTATTTATTGGATTATCATTACACGTGTTCATCCATTCTGTTTTTATGGTAAAAACCTTTAAACTTTATCGGTGTGAGCCTGCCTTTTAATATTGTAAGTACATATCTTCATGTAACGAATGGAAGTAAAGTATCAAGAACAGGGAAATCTCCTTTTTAATTCATCTGTTGCTGCATAGCATCATTAATCATATCACTTGCTATCGTGAATTTTAATAGACCATCTTTATTCGCATCCATTGTAGCTCCTCATAGAAATCTTTATCCTCTGATTATCAAGGGATTTTTTGTTGTCTGTATTGATCCATTTAAAACCGAGAATATCCAAAATGACTTTGCCCAATGTTCATTGATTTTCGCTGTTGAACTATGTTACACTAGAGGTACGGTTTAACTTGATGAAAGGTAATATTGAGAAAAAAGTGGAAAATATTAATTAGTAGAACGATAGAAATAAAAAAAGAGCCTTTGGGGGAAGGCTCTTTAAAAAAGGGGGAGGGTATTATTTTATGAGAAAAAGCATATCAAAAAGATCATCAATCCTTTTGATACTACTATAATAACTTCTAATTGTGGCTAAATTGTGGTGAAATATTTAAAAAAATGTGAAGTGTATATGAACAATTTGGCATATTTTTAGATGATAATGGAAGGAAAAGAAAATAATGAAATTTATGTTAGTAGCTGTAAATGCAAAGTATATACACAGTAATCCAGCAATATACAGTCTTAAAGCCTATGCCGGCCCGTACGGTAAATATGTAGACTTGGCTGAATATACCATTAACCATGAAATGGATGATGTATTAAAGGACATATATGTTAGGAGGCCGGATATTATAGGATTTTCATGCTATATTTGGAATATTACCTTTATCGGAAATTTATTGTATGATATACAAAGGGTTCTTCCAAATACAAAGATTTGGCTTGGCGGGCCAGAAGTATCCTTTGATCCGGAAAAAGTAATGACTAAATTTCCTATGGTAACCGGTGTGATGATGGGTGAAGGGGAGCAAGTATTTTTAAATTTATTAAAGCATTATACGGAAAAGGAGTTGGATTTATGTGATATTCGCGGGCTCGCTTATAGAAATCAAGAAGGAATAATACGTATAAATGCACCACAGCCAGTCATGGATTTGACCGATGTACCATTTTTATATAGTAATTTAGAGCCTTTTGAAAATAAAATTATTTATTACGAGTCTTCAAGAGGGTGTCCGTTCCGTTGTAGTTACTGTTTATCAAGTGTAGATAAGTCTGTTCGGTTCCGTGATTTAGAAGTGGTAAAAAGTGAACTTGCCTTTTTCTTAGATAATAAAGTTGCACAAGTAAAATTTGTTGATCGTACTTTTAATTGCAATCGTAACCATGGATTAGAAATATGGAAATACATTCAAGAACATGACAATGGAATCACGAATTTCCACTTTGAGGTATCTGCCGATTTAATCCAGGAAGAAGAGTTAGAAGTATTAAAGGGAATGCGGCCTGGATTAGTTCAGTTGGAGATAGGGGTGCAAACGACGAACCCAGTAACTGCAAAGGAAATTAGACGGAATGCAAAGTTGAAAGAGATTAAGAGAGTTGTCAAAAGAATCAATGAATTTGAAAACATTCATCAACATCTTGATTTAATAGCTGGACTACCGTTTGAAGATTATAATAGTTTTAAAAACTCCTTTAATGAAGTATATGCGTTAAAACCAGAACAGTTGCAGCTCGGTTTTTTAAAAGTACTAAAAGGGTCTTATATGTATGATATGGTAAAGGAATATGGAATAGCATATAAAAATCGGCCACCATATGAAGTGCTTTATACGAAATGGATTTCCTATGAAGATATATTAAGATTAAAAAGTGTCGAGGAAATGTTGGAAGTGTACTATAATAGTGGTCAATTTAAGAATACAATTGCATACCTTGAAAGAGGGTATGAGACGCCATTTGAGCTATATGAATCATTAGCGCGCTATTATGAGAAGAACGAATTGTTTCATGTAAAGCATACTAGGGTAGCGCGTTACTTACACTTAAGAGATTTTACACGGCAGACATTTCCAGATAAAATGGATGTTATAGATGCTACACTATTACTGGATCTTTACTTAAGAGAAAATGTAAAAAAGCGACCTGATTTTGCTCCGGATTTGAAACTTTATAAAGAACAGATTCAAGACTTTTATAAAAAAGAAGCGGAAGAACATAAGTATTTACGAGGTTATGAATCTTTTAATAGCAAGCAATTAATGAATATGACTCATATTGAGGTGTTCTCCATTAATATGGAACATTTATACAAAACGGGTGAGGTAAAGACGGAAGAGTATATGCTACTATTTGATTATAAGCATAGAAATCCTTTGACTTATGATGGAATTACTTATACCCTTTAATATCTTAGTTCTATTTAAATGTTGTAGAAAGGAGTGGTTTTCTTGGCGCGTATTAATAAAAAAGAGGAAAAAAAGCGTGTTGAAAAAATACTAGCTTTACTAGATGAATATTATACAAGAGAATACAAATGTTATTTAAATCATGAGAATGCATGGCAGCTTTTAATAGCAGTAATATTAAGTGCGCAGTGTACCGATGCCCGTGTTAATATTGTAACGGAAGATTTGTTTAAAAAATATGATTCATTAGAGAAGTTTGCAAGTGCAAAACAATCAGAATTAGAACGAGACATTCATTCCATTGGATTTTATCGAATGAAGGCAAAAAATATTATTGCTTGTGCGCAAACGCTTGTGAATGAGTATAATGGAGAAGTTCCTGACACCTTAGAGGCGTTGACCTCATTGGCAGGTGTTGGTCGAAAAACAGCCAATGTTATATTGGGCAATATATACCATAAGCCAAGCATTGTAGTAGATACCCATGTAAAAAGAATATCGAAAAAATTAGGGTTTGCATTTTCCGATGATCCGGAAAAGGTTGAATTTGAGTTGATGAAAGTTTTACCAGAAGATCACTGGATTCTATATAATATACAGATTATTACCCATGGTAGAACGATATGTACAGCTAGAAAACCAGCATGTGGAGATTGTTTTTTAAAAGAATTATGTCCAAGTTGTGAGGCATAAAAGAGGTGGAAATGTGGATGAATATATTGCGTTAGATTTGGAAACAACAGGATTAGATCCCAAAATAGATAAAATAATAGAAATAGGTGCTGTTAGGGTATCCAACGGTCATATAAAAGAGACGTGGCAGCAATTAATTAATCCTGGCAGGTGTTTAAATGAACGAGTTACAAAGCTAACGGGGATTACAGATGAAATGTTAAATGATGCAAAAAAAGTTGAAGAGGTACTTGAAGATTTTTTGCAGTTTACGGGAGATTTACCTTTAGTAGGGCATAATATCTTATTTGATTATAGCTTTATGAAACGAGCATGCGTTAATGTTGGGTATTCTTATGAAAGAGATGGATACGATACATTAAAGTTGTCTAGGGTATTGTTACCAGATTTCGAACATAAGAATTTAAAGTACTTATGTGACAATTTAAAAATCTATGGTGAAGGATATCATCGGGCTTTGGCAGATGCCTTGGCAACTGCCAAACTATTTGAGGTTTTAAAAGATCAATTTCTTGTAGACAAGGAAGATCTTTTTAAAGCAAAAAGGCTAATATATCAAGTGAAAAAAGAAAAATCAATTACATTACATCAAAAAGAGTACTTGAATCAATTAATAAAATGTCATAAAATAAAGGTTACCGTTGATATAGACCGACTGACCAGAAATGAGGCATCTCGGCTAACTGACAAACTCATTGCCCAATATGGAAAACTTCCAGATGAAATGAAAGAGTGGTTAAAAAAGAGAAATAAAATTTGAAGTCAGAATAAGGAGGGAAACTTTATGATTAATATGAATAAGAAAAAAACAACCAGAAGAATTACTTGTATTATAATAATGATACTTGTTGTTGCGATGGTTGTTATGCCAATTATTAGTAGTTTAATATAATTTATACCAAAAGTGTTAAATTTTAAGTTTTCATTAAATCTAGCAATCCTGTGTTGAATTTATAGCCTAATATGATAGAATATTGGTTAAAGGATATATAAAAAGGAGTAGATTATGAGGAATAAATTAAAAGCTAGTATAGCTTTGGCAGCTCTATGTCTGATTATTGGTCTTCCAATAGCGTTGACAGCAACTGCAGAAAAGAAGACAGGCATTGCTGATGAGCTACCAGAAGGTATCGAAGTTAAAAATTTTGATACAGATGGTAAGAGCCTCTCTGAAATCCGTGAAATGATAGATGAATATGCAAAAAATGCTATGGAGAGAGAGGTAGTACTTACAATTGCTGATCAGAAAGTTACATTTCAGGTTAGCGACTTTGGAATTGAAATTGAAAATGAAGATCTTATGGATGAGATAGAAGCAGCAATTCCAAAGGGAAATATTATACAACGTTACAAACAAGCAGCTGATTTAAAAAGAAACCCAAAAGAATTTGAGCTTGAATTTGCCGTAGATGAAGATAAATTAAATACGGAAATTCAGGAAGCGTTGGCACCTCTTATAGTTGAGGCGAAAGAACCAACGGTACGTAGAGTAAACGGTAATTTTATTGTAGAAGAAGGGCAGGTTGGATTGTCTTTTGATATTGAAAAAGTAAAAGAAGATGTATTAGAAGCAGTAACAAACCCCAAAGATGACAAGACTATTGAACTGGAAGTTGCTTGTGAAGAAACACAGCCTACCATTGCACCTGATGCTTTATCTCATTTTGATAGTAAGCCTCTCGGAGAATGGACAACTGAGTTTGATGAAAGTGATGCAAACCGAACTCATAACATTGAACTTGCAGCGAATGCAATTAACGGCCATTACTTTATGCCAGGTCAGGAAATTTCAACTTTAGAAATGATTGGAGAAGTTTCTGCAGCCGCCGGATATTTACCAGCTGGAACATTTGAAGAAGGTACAGTTAAGGATGGAATTGGTGGGGGGATTTGCCAGGTAGCATCTACCCTTTATAATACAGTACTATGGTCAGAATTGGAAGTCACATATAGGAATAGCCACTCCATGTTAGTAACCTATGTGGATCCTGCTATGGATGCAATGATATATGCCGACGGTGGAAAAGATTTTAAGTTCGTAAATAGTACGAATAATCCAGTTTATATCGAAGCTTTCCGAAAAGGCAATAAATTAACGATGCGTATTTACGGTACGGAAGAAAGACCTGCTGGAAGAACAATTAGTTATTATTACAATGAGTTAGAAAGAACTTATATGGCACCTTATTTTAATACGGTTGTAGATCCTTCTCTTCCTACTGGAAAAGTGGATCAATCGTTAAAACATGAAATTCGTTTTGATACTCATCCAAAGGTAGTAGCAGAGCTTCACAAAGTGGTGACAGAAAATGGAAAATCAACGGATATATTAGTGAATACGAGTAGATATAAGCCTGGATTAGGGTTACTTGCGCATTCAAGTGATGTATACTATGAGATTTCTATTGGAGCAGATAATCGACCATTCTTAGATATGAAGTATTATAATAATAATAATACGACTACAGAGACGCCAACTACACCAGCGACACCATCAAAAACGGATGAGACAACTCAAACTCAGACAGAGGTTTCAACAGAAACCCAAACACAAGCTCCGACTGAAAGCCAAAGTCAGACCGTAGGTACGACAACGGCAGTAACTGAAGTGGAAACAAAGTAAACGATAGATAGAATAGAAAAGAAGATAGTAGGTATTATATTATGCATGCAGGAAAAGTTTCGTATAATATATTAAAAAGAAGTGTCTTAAAGTCTGTAACACCCAGAAGAGAAGAAGTTCTTCTGGGTGCTGGGATTGGCTATGACAACTCCGTCATTTCTTGTAAAGAGGACGGAGTTTTTGTTATGTCTACAAATCCTGTTATAATGGAGGGAAAAGAGGCGCCAATTCTTTGTATGAATCGCGTATTAAATGATTTGGCTTGTGGAGGAGCAGAGCCTTTGGCTATAATGCCCACCATTTTATTTCCTAAAATTAGCGAAGAGAATTTAATACGGACATGGATGAAGGCAATGGATCGTATATGTAAAGAAAGACAGATCGAAATTATAGGTGGCCATACGGCGTC
>JBKTKK010000134.1:0-6224 GCA_047242405.1 Lachnospiraceae bacterium
ATACTCCGACACAAGGCCGGAGTAAAAATATCATTATTTTATTTTGAGGGGTGATAGACTTATTGTTGGAGAAATAAGATCTTCAGAGGCAATAGATATGTTAATGGCAATGAACACTGGGCATGACGGGTCTCTTTCCACAGGCCATGCTAATAGCCCCATAGATATGATAGCAAGAATAGAAACAATGGTTCTTATGGGGATGGATATTCCATTGCAGGCAATTAGGCGTCAAATAGCTTCGGCCATAGATATTATTATTCATCTAGGTAGACTTAGGGATAAATCACGTAAAGTTTTATCTATTTGCGAGGTAGCTGGTATTTGCAATGGTGAGGTTGACTTAAACTGCTTATATTACTTTAAAGAAGAAAAACAGGAAGGGGGAAATGAAAAACAATATGGAAAAATTAGGGGGAGCCTTGTTCGAACGGATAAAAACCTCTTACATAAAGAAAAACTACAATTCACAGGTCTGCAATACTAAGGTAATAAAATTTCATATATCCAGATTTGGTATTGATTTGGTAAGTATGTTGCTAACGTTAGTTGTGTTCTCTTATGTTTTTTACCATAACCTATATTTCGCTCTAATCGGAATACCCTTTTTCCCTTTCTATTATAAATCGAAATGTAAAAAGCGTATCGATAAGAATAGAAGATTATTACGTGTAGCTTTTAAAGATACTATACAAATAATCAATAGTTTTTTACAATCAGGCTATTCCTTAGAAAATTCCATGAGAAAGGCTTCAGAAGAGATAAAAGTTTTGTTATACGCTAACGAAGATATGGTTAGATATATGGAATTTATGATAATGCAAATGGATTTAGGCTGTTCAGTAGAAGAAGTTTGGGATAAGTTTGCTAATAAGAGTAACGTTGATGAGATTAAAGATTTTGCTGATGTACTGCGTATCGTAAAACGGAGTGGCGGAGAAGTGTCTAGAATAATACAGTCAAGTGTTTACCGAATAGCTCTTCAAATACAGACGGAAGAAGATATAGAGATTATGATACAGGGAAAACGAATAGAGCTAAAAATAATGAATGTTATGCCTATTTTAATACTTGTTTATATCGGTTTATCGGTACCAGAAATGATGGCTGTTATGTATGAGACGATTGTAGGAAAAGTTATAATGACAATTTGCTTATTTATATACCTTATCGGGTATTGGTTAGGAAATAAGATATTAACTATGGAACTCTAAACAGGAGGTGGGGGATATTTTCTTTTTATTAATGTTTATCTTGTTAACGCTTTCCTTGTTTTTTACTCGAAATTATAAAAAAGATTATTTTAGTAGTATAAGAGATAAAAAGACGGTTATGTTTCTGTTTTATTCGTTAGCACTGTGGATTGATGATAAACTTGACTGGGTCTATTTAAGAATACGTAAAAAATCAAAGTATGATCATACAGTTTTAGAGAAGGTAAGATCTGTATACCTATTTGAAAATCCACTAATACAGGCGAAATTTATACAGGTGAAAAAGTGGTCCTCTATATTGTTATGTTTAATGGTGGGACTTGCCTTAGCAACGGTATTTTCAATCACTGAGAAAGACAATTCTAATTTTGAGGTAGAGCAATTAAGGAGACCTTCCTTTGGCGATGGAGATACCTCATATGGGGTTACCGTTAAGGGAATTGATGAATCCGATATATCTTTAGACATAAACGTGACACAACAGTTGCCAGATCAAGAAGTTATGATGCAAATATTTGATAAGAAGATAGAGGAAGTAAAAGAAAAAATCTGTGGAGAAAACGAATCACTAAATGAGGTTAGAACAAAATTAAATTTAATTACTTCAACAAAAGAAGGGATACGAATTAGTTGGGATAGCCTAGATACGGATTGGATTAATGCATGGGGAGAAATTGTAGCAGAGAAAATTCCAGAGGAAGGACATATTTCAACACTAAGGGCACGGCTATCCTATGCTGGTTACGAGTCTCATTATGAAATTACCGTAAAGTTACTCCCTCCAATTGAGACCCGTTCTTATCTTATCCAACGTTTTAAAGCAATGTTAAATGAAAAAAATAATAATGAAGTAGAAAACCAATTTTTATCATTACCTTCAAACTGGGAGGGAAGGAAAATTGCATATAGGCTTAAGAAGGAAAATGAAAGTATTCAAATTTGTGGAGTAAGCATTTTAGTAGCTTTTTGTATTGCTTCTTTTTGCGAAAAGAGCATAGATAAGAAAAGAAAAAAGCGCAATAGAGAATTGATGTTAGATTATTCTACCATAATTTCAAAACTCACGTTACTCCTACATGCCGGTTTGACCGTTCATTTGGCATGGGAAAGAGTCGTAAAAGATTATCAGATGCAGCGGGAGAGTGGAAAAAAAGAAATGAGGTATGTATATGAAGAGATGAGTCAAGTTTACTATAAAATTGAAGGGGGAAGTAGTGAAATATTAGAATATAGAGAGTTTGGAAAAAACTGCGGTCTTCATCCATATCAGAAATTAGTAAATATATTGGAGCAGTATATTACACAGGGCTCTTCTGATACAGAAAAGCTTCTATCGGATGAAATGTACAAGGCTTTGGAGAATAGAAAGAATGAAGCAATAAAAATGGGAGAGGAAGCCAATTTAAAGCTATTAATTCCCATGCTTCTTATGTTTGGTATTGTATTAACTATTTTAATGTTACCTGCATTTATGTCATTTCAATTTTAATTATTAGGTATATAAGAGTATCGAGATGGAAGAAATCACAAGTTAATAAGAGGTGATATATATTGAAAAAATGGTTCATGGATTTTTGGAATGATGAATCTGCGATCGGTGTGGTAGAAATTATTTTAATTTTAGTCGTTTTAATCGGATTGGTTATTATATTCAAAAAGCAGCTGACAAGCTTAATTAATATTATTTTTAATCAAATTAATCAATCGGCTGGTGATATATATGGGTAGCAATGAAAATAAAGAAAAGTATACTGGTAGTATAACCGTAATATTTAGCCTGTGTTTTTTTCTTAGCTTATCTTTATTATGTACAATTCTTGAAGCTGGAAGATTATATGGAATGAAGGTAAAATTACATATGGCAGCTGAATCTGCACTTGACTCCGTATTTGCTGGCTATCAAGCAGATATATTAAAAGAGTTTGGCTTATTGTTACTTGATACAAGTTTTGGCGAGGGGGAGCTTTGGGAGGAATCGGTAATAAAAGATTTTACGGATTATATGCAAAGTGAAATCGGAATGGTCCGTACAATAAATAATAGAGGGATTAATTTTTTTGCTGCATCCCCCAGTAATATAAAAATCATTGACACTGTTTTTATAACTGATTTTCATGGAGAAATATTTGCCGATAGTGTAATTCAATATATGAAATTTGCAGAGCTGGGAAATCTAGTATCAATTGTATCAGAACAGTTGAATAAGCTAGTACAATGGTCAAAAGGTAATAATACGATTAATAATGCACACAAAAGTTTTAATGAGTTAGAATTTAGGAATAGTAGTGAACGATTGAAGGGTATGAGCAAAGAAGACGCTACGGATGAAAATAACGAAGAGATGGTAAAGGAAACAATTAATAACCGTATTATTGGTAAAATAAAACACTATGTAGAAAATAAATTGTTGGATCTCGTAATTCCAAAGGAGAGGAATCTATCGAATGGATATATACAGGGGGATAGTTTGCCATCTAAGTCACATAATTTTGCAAGCGTCGGAGGAGAATCGGATGTACCATTAATAGAAAATATTACGCAAGAAGTATTATTTAATGAATATCTGTTAAATAATTTTCATGCGTTTACAAATGTTAATGAGGAAAACCCCTTTCAATATGAACTAGAATATATCTTATGTGGTAAAACCCATGATCGCGATAATCTGATGGCTGTCATTAGCAAGCTGCTACAAATTAGAACGGGACTTAATATGGTTACAATAATGAAGTCGTCAATTATGAGACAAGAGGCGTTGCTTTTTGCGACCGCGTTAGTAGGGGGGGTAGCGATACCGGGAATTGTTCAATTAACACAAATACTTACAATGGCAGCTTGGGCTTGCGCGGAAAGTTTCGTGGATATACATACACTATTAGAAGGAAATAAGGTCCCAATACTAAAGTCACAAAATGATTGGAATTTATCTATTTCAAGTCTTAACAATTTTGAAGAAATAAATATGAGCACTGAAAAGAACGAAAATGGTTTATCTTATCGAGATTATCTTAGACTATTATTTATGTTTCAGCAAAAAGGTTTAAAATACTTCTATACTATGGATATAATCCAAAATAGAATACAGAAGCAGCAGCCAAATTTTCGTCTAGACTTATGTATTTATGGATTAGAAGTAGAAACAAAAATTGATGTACGTCCTCTATTTTTCACGTTACCCCTATCAAATCTAAAATATACTCCAGAAAATAAACTCAATCTTTCTTGTAAAATAGGAAGGAGTTATTAGTATGAGATGGATTTCGATGTTCCCTTCGGTATTTTATTCTGTTATTGCAAATATTAAAATAATCTCATCCCATTATATCAATTCATTATTATATATTTGTAGCATAAATAATCCCATATTAAAAAAAAGCAGGACTCTCCAAATACCTAAAGTCTGTAGCATTAAGATAAAAAAATTGAAATCTTACACAATAAAATATTCGGAGGGAATATCAATATTCATCTCTACTAAATGTAAAGCTAGTCTTACAATTGAAGCCGCTTTTGTTTTACCTTTCGTTTTATTTACACTTTTATCAATATTATATTTGTTTCAGATAATGGCTTTACAAATACAATTGCAACAAATACTAAATCAATCGGTAGAAAAAGCAGCAACATATGCCTATGCAACGGCCTTATTAAATCAGGCTGAGGAGGTGAATAGGGATGGACAATGGAAAGAAATTTTAGAGCAGGATTTTATGGATTACGGATTATCAACATTTTATATAAAAAGTTTAATATACAAGCAGGTAAACGAGGAAAAACTTAAAAATATTGGAATCTTGGGTGGATTAAATATTTATCAAAATCCACTAGCTTCAGGAGAGGATATTGAAATTATATTAACATATAATATTAAAATACCTTTTTTGCCAGCCTGGATTCCTCCTATCACCGGCATCAATCATACAAGAAAAAGAATGTGGGTTGGTCGGGAATATAATTCTATTGAAAGAGATCCTATTGTTTATGTAACAAAGAACGGAACGGTTTATCATACGGATTTGCGTTGTAGTTATTTAAAGCTATCCATTACAGAGATAAATTATAGTGATCTTCATGAGACAAGGAACAAATGGGGGGCAAAATACTATCCATGTGAAAATTGTTGGATCAATAATAAAGCAGATAAAGTGTTTATTACAATGGAAGGAAGGCGGTACCATAGAAAACTTTCATGTAAAAATTTAACTCGCAATATACATTCTGTGCCGTTATCTAAGGTTAAGAATTTAAAATCATGCAGTCGTTGTAGCAACAATTCATTTATAGAATAGTTTGGGTGGAAAAATGAGTGTAGTATTATTTCTCTTTGTGGAAATACTTTTATTTTTAGGATCTATTGTGGATATAAAATTAAAAAAAATTCCTTTCGCCTTTTTGATTTTATTAATTTTATATTGTTTAATAGTAGGGGGGATAGAAAATCAATGGATTATAGCTGAAATGATTCTAAACGTATTTCCAGGTATTGTATTTGTTCTATTGGCTCTAATTTTTAAAAATACGATAGGATTAGGCGATGGACTTGTTATCTGTGCAATCGGCTTAAGTTACGGCTGGATAAATACCATTTCTATTTTAGTCACCGCTTTTTTATTATGTTTTTTATACGCCGGCTTATTACTAATTATGAAAAAAGGGAAATTAAAGACAAAAATTGCATTCTTACCATTTCTTTTTTTGGCTTCCATACTTCCCTTTTCACAGATTATAAGAGGGGGGTAAGTTTCTAATATGTGTAATAATATATTGGATAATAAAATTTGTAAATGTTGTAATGGTAGTTTTACAGTGGAGTCAACTTTTATAATGTGCATTAGTATTTTTGTTTTAAGTATAATTTTTTATTGTGGCATTTATTTTTATGGAAGTTATTACTATTCAACAAGTGCTTTATTTCTTGCAAGACGTGGAATGGAGCTAGCATTAAATGATTTTGATTTAGGAAGTAATAGGATTGACTGGGACCGGTGGTCTAAAAAAGGGGTATTACAT
>JBKTKK010000135.1:0-2830 GCA_047242405.1 Lachnospiraceae bacterium
AAGAAAAATTCCAATACACGTAAATATGAAATTAATATAATTGATGAATTTTTACAGAAACCACTTTTATATGTACCAAGAAAGTATTTTGAGGATCTGGCAGAATTAGAAGCGAAACTTCCACCTCATACAACAATTGATGAAGAAAAGAAGAAATCGGTAACTTTTGAATTTGAATCTTTAGAATTAAGAGATGAAGCGAAAAAAGTATTGGATAGCTTAGGGATTCATTATACAGCTGGCAAAACATTAGTGCCATTCCGTCTATCTGGAAATGTAGAATGGGGTGTTAAGGTGCCAGAAAAAGAGGGACGAAAAGACTTGACATTCTGGGTTTGGCCAGAGTCTTTATGGGCACCTATTTCCTTTACAAAAGCTTATTTAGAATCTACGGGTGAAAGTCAAGAAAAATGGACAGAGTGGTGGAATGGCGAAGACTCTCTAGTTTACCAGTTTATTGGCGAAGATAATATTTATTTCTATGCGATTGCAGAAATGGGTATGTTTAATCATTTACCAGTCAATGGAGAAGCTTTAAAATTGCCGCATATTATTGCAAACCGTCATATTCTATTTATGGATACAAAAGCAAGTAGTAGTTCGGAAATCAAACCTCCAATGGCCGATGAATTATTGGAATATTATACACCAGAGCAATTACGCATGCATTTTATGAGTTTAGGTCTTTCCTCTAAGAGTACTGGGTTTAAACCACAGGTATTTATGAAAGAAGAGGATAGAGTTGGGGTAGATATGGTATTAAAAGATGGAAATCTTTTAACCAACGTATTTAACCGACTAATTCGTTCTTGTTTTTATACCGTACAAAGTTACTTTGATGGTAAAATTCCTTCTGGCGAAGTAAGTGAAAAGATTAAGAAATTAGTAGAAGAGAAAGTTTACGAATACGAAAGACAGATGTATAATCATGAATTCCATCGTATTTCTTACGTTTTAGATGAATATATCCGTGAAGTAAATAAATACTGGGCAAACCAGATTCGTATTGCAGATACAAAAAATGATGAAGAATTACGTAGACAGACTGTCATTGATTGCTTCTACGCTTGTAAGGTAATGGCAATTCTTGTGCATCCAATTGCCCCAACTGGATGTGAAATGTTCCAAGAATACTTAAATGTGGATGATCGTTTATGGAATTGGGATTACATTTTTGAAGATATTGCTTTCTACACAGGGGATTTATCCAAGCATGAATTAAAATTTTTAGAGCCAAGAGTTGACTTCTTTGCAAAATTAGAGAGTCAGTTCGAGCAGAAGTAAAAAAGTATCCCCGTTGGATTTTCAGCGGGGATACTTTTTGTTTCATATGCAAGATTGTATCGGTTTTGGTGCTGTTTCCCTTAGGATGGTGCAAAAGAAATTTGGTAGGATATATTTGTATTGTGTTAATAGCAGCTATAGGATATAATACTTAAGAATTTTTATTAAGAGTATAACTTATATGCTTTCGAGTATATTTGGAAGTTTGTGTATATAAGAACCCAACGTGCTTTCGTCGTTGGAGAATCAGCCATATAAAATAAAATTAGAAAGGATGAAACGAATAGATGTTAGAAGAAGATTATGTAATGCGCTCCATAAAGGAAATGGTAAGAACGATATTAAAATTATTGTTTCATATCGATACCGTGTCACCTTCAATAGACCTTATAGAAAATGAAGCAATGAAGGAAACGTTACAGGAGTTGTTCGTGCTCATAAATGCGGGAGAGATTAATGAGGCAGAGAACAGACTTTTCGCTATTTTGGAGGAAGGAAATACCGACGATATAAAATTGGCACTCCTTTTCTACTCATATTTAAATGATTTAAATGATGACTATCTTTTGAAGAATAACTTTAGTCGTGATGAAGTGAAAGATGGTATAAAAACGGTTATGGATATGTATGGTCTGGAATCGATCGCAGACATTTATTTGTTGTAGCGGCCGTGGTTAAAGGTTTCATTGTACGTAAATGTGCCTGGCTTTTACAGGAAAATAAAGGTTGTTTTCTTGTAAGCAGGCATAGTTTCATTAATTTTTCTTTTGATGTAAAGTTCGAAACTGTTCTGGCGAAATTTCATATTCTTTTTTAAATAATCGATAAAAAGAAGAATAATCCGCAAATCCACATTGTTGCCAGACGATTTTTAATGGTGTTCCCTGTAAGATTAAGTTTTTCGCTGCAATGAGCCTTCGCTGGATGACACATTGGTAGAAGGATACGCCTAATTGCTTTCGAAATGCATGGGAGATACTTGATTTACTTACAAAAAATTGATTTGCCACATCTTCCAAGGATATTTTTTCTGCTAAATGTAGGTCAATATATCGATAGATTTCTTCTATCATCGTATTTTGTTTTAAAGGTGGTATTGCGATATCCATGTAATACAGTGTACGGCTAATATGAGCCATTAAAGCTAGGGCACTTGCACTTACGATTGCTTGCCAACCAATCTTTTTGTTTTTTGATTCTAACCAAATGCTGTGAAAACCGCTATTTAGGCCTGACCATGTAGCGGGTGTTGTGCGAAGTAAAAAGCAATCTCTTTTTTCACATTGGCGAAAAGCAAAGTCAAGTTCAGGATATTTTTCCATTGCGTTGCGAAAAAAATCGGCATTTAGCCATAAAGCATATCGTTCATAAGGTTCCTCATTATTTTCTATAAATAGGGGGCGGTGACTTACGCCTGGAGCAATTAAAATAACATCCCCCTTTTGTACTTGGTATCGGTCATTTCCAAGCATATACTGAACGTTCCCCCCATTGCAAAAGACAATTTCATAAAAGGAATGGCTATGTAAATGTACGACACTTGTAT
>JBKTKK010000135.1:2840-6183 GCA_047242405.1 Lachnospiraceae bacterium
CTTGTATAATCACTTATGTCATAGTGAATTTCTGCGTCGATTTGCTGCATGTTTATTTCTTGATAAAAATTTGTGCTTTTTAAATACTTATACTGCTTTTCCAGTTCTTTCCGTTGTAAAAAATCTGCTGCAATATACTTCTGGATTATTGTGTCTTGACTATCTGAATCGAAACTCATAAAAACTCCTTATGCTATAATGACGAAAAAATGATAAATTAACGAGTACAATTAAGTTATTATATAATGTCTTTGCAAGAATAGCAATTGAATTTGCACTATAAACAATTTTAATTGCATTTATTTTCGTATATGCTTTAGTTACGACATAGTAATTAAATTTAAAGGAGTAGTTAGGATGAGCAATTCAAGTACGAATCAAAAAAACGCCTTAACTAAGAAAAATGTAATTGGTTATGCGTTAGGTGACTTAGGTGGTTGTATGACCTTTGCAGTAATAGGGTCTTTTCTTACACCGTATTACACAGAAGTAGCTGGACTTTCAACAAGTGCAGTTGCCATTATGCTTATTGTTTTGAAAATTTGGGATGCTATTAATGCGCCAGTTATTGGTATGCTAATGGATAAGGCATTTTCAAAGGGTAATAATAAAAATGGTAAGTTTCGTCCATGGATGAGACGAGCAACTCCCCTATTATTTATTACAGCATTATTAATGTATACCGCACCTACTTACGTAAACGGTGCAGCAAAGGTGGTAGTTGCCTTCGTTACATATTTACTATATGAAGTAAGTTATACATTATTTAATATTCCTTATGGCTCACTTTTAGCTGTTATGGCAAACACAGATGAAGAACGTGCACGTTTATCAAGCTCCAGAGGATTTGGTTCAATGATTGGTAACTTGATTCCACTGTTTATGTTCCCTATCATCATTGATAAAATGACTGCAAATCCACAATTGGGATATACAGCTGGTATTACCGTTTGTGCAGTAATTGGATTTATTGCATGTATGCTTTCTTTCCGCTATACGGTAGAACAAGAAGCAAGCACAAATGGTGGGTCAAATGAAATTAAACTGACCGATATTTTTGTTGTATTCCGTAAGAATCCTGCGTTTGTAGCTCTTTGTATACAAGGTTTTGCTTATTGTATGATGCAGTACGTAAGTTCAACACTAGGTGTTTATATGTACCGTGACGTTTTAGGTGCATTATCCTTCATGAGCATAAGTACATTACTTAATATGGGGCTTAGCTGTATTGTTCTTGCAATTGTCCCGAAAATTGTAGGCAAGTTCGGCTTGGAACAGACCGTTCGTGGCAGCCAATTAATTAGCGTTTTATGTTATGCTGTATTATTCTTCTTACCAAACAATGTATTTATTTATTTAATAGGTTCCGCAGTAGCATCAGGATTTAGTGGAATAACTGTGTTTATGCAATGGGGTATGGTTGGACAAGCCATTGACTACAATGAATTCGCTACAGGAAAACGTACCGAAGGGTCCATCTATGGAACATTTAATTTAATGAGAAGAGTTGGACAGGCAGTTGGTACTTCAGGATCTGTCGCATTACTTGGTGTAATTGGTTATGTACCTGGATTAGCATCACAGGCAAGTGGTGTTGAAACTGGTATTAAGGCATTGGTATTATTAGTACCAGCAGTTTGTATGTTCATTTGTTTTCTCGCATTAAAGTATGTATGGAACATTACACCAGAAGTTAGAGAAAAATTACATGCGTTTAAAGAAAATAACTAGAAATAGAGAGGAGAAAGGAATATGGCTATGAGGACAAGATTTTTACCAAGGCTTATTAATCGCGAGGTAGAAGATTATCTAGAAAAGAATGATATTATTATCGTGCCTGTAGGTACCGTAGAAATGCACGGTGGTATGCCCCTTGATTGCGAAACAGTTCTTAGTGAAGCCTTTGCTTTAAAGATGGCGGAATCATGTGACGGATTGGTTTTACCTAATTTACCTTATTTCTATGCAGGCGCTACGGCAAGTGGAAGAGGAACTACTCAGGTAAGTATCAGACAAGGAATAGACTATTTAGGAGCAATTGCTAGAAGTTTATTAAGACAGGGATTCAAAAGACAAATTTATATTAGTCTTCATGGACCAGCTCATATGACATGTAGTCCAATGGTGCGTGATTTCTTTGATGAAACGGGAACCCCAATTTTATATATTGATATGGTAATGCAGATGCTTTATCATGCAAAAGATTTATTTGTGGTGAATAGTCAAGAGGAGTATATGAAAATTTTTGATAGCATGATTCTTGGTGCCTATGATATTTTAGGTCGCTTGGAAGATGTTCCGATTACATCGGATTTTTCAGAAGTTAAAAAGCAAACAGTAGCTGCTTTTGATCCTATCTTTTCCTTGGCTTATCAGAGCGGTAGTATCGGATATTGCTTTGGAGCACCAACCGATCATATGCCTACAACAGCAATCAGATCTGCAGAAGAAAGACAAAGTCTTGCCGATGAAGGTAAAAGATTAATTGAGGAATTGGTAAAACGTATTAATATGCAGCAAGTAGTACAACAGATGCAAGATTTATCAGAATTTGAAAACAACGTTATGGATCAATATCCATGGATGCCAGCTGCAGCTCAAAAGAATAAAAAGAAGTAAATTTATGCGGCGTAGCCCCATTAAAGGGCTATGCCGTCTTTTTCGTTCATTCGTTGTCAGTTGTTCGGGCTTTTGGTTGTCCTACCTTAAGCCGCTTGTGCTTCCTCGTTTTTTCGCTTCCTAAAGTCGCTGTTTCCGTATCAGTTTCATAAATGCCGCTATGTCTTCCTAGAACAATGCCGTAACATCAAATATCCTTCTGGGGACGATTATTGTTCTAAATATTCTTGTCTTTCTCTCTTGTCTGCACTTCCTTTTCATGAAATTAAGTTTGATAAAAGTATGATTGACCAATTCAAAAATTAGGGATAGTCATAAGAGTTACATAATGATACAATAATAGTTATGATTCGATCTTTTATGATAGAAAATCGAAAATGGACAACAGGAATGTAAACACAGAGTGAAAAAAGATAATTTAGATGATAGGAATTAATATATGACAAAAGAGACGAAAAAATTAGTAGTAGGTATTCTAGCTCATGTCGATGCTGGCAAGACCACATTGGCGGAAAGCTTACTTTACCTAGGTGGAAGTATAAGAAAATTAGGAAGAGTGGATCATAAAGATGCTTTTTTGGATACGTTTGCATTGGAACGAGAAAGAGGCATTACGATATTTTCAAAACAGGCAGAATTTAAATTAGGGGAATGCGAGATAACCCTTTTGGATACCCCAGGCCATGTGGATTTTTCTGCTGAAATGGAGCGGACACTACAAGTT
>JBKTKK010000136.1:0-6157 GCA_047242405.1 Lachnospiraceae bacterium
CTATGGAATTCGTTGTCATAATTTTAATCCACTCATGCCAATTGTAGCAATTGTTATGAACCATAGGGATCATAGAAAAATTACGGTAATTGATGGAAAGGTCGGTTTTACTGGTGGCTTTAACCTGGCAGATGAATATGTAAACCGTATCCAGAAATATGGATTATGGAAAGATGCTTCTGTTAAAATAGAGGGTGATGCCGTCGATAGCCTTACTGCCATGTTTCTTGAAATGTGGAATACGATAGAGTATTCAAATGAAACATTTGAGCAGTATTTTCATTGCAATTGTAAAAAGAAAGAAAAAGTTGGCGGTTTTGTGCAACCATATTGTGATACTCCTTTAGACCATGAGTGTGTAGGAGAAAATGTTTATATGAATATGATCAATAATGCGAAAGAGTATGTATATTGTTATACGCCATACCTTATTATTGACAATGAGATGATGGAAGCATTTTGCTTAGCTGCAAAAAGTGGTGTAGATGTTCGCATTGTAACACCTCATATTCCAGATAAGAAAATAGTATTTAAGCTTACCAGGTCCTATTATCCTCAGCTTATTGATGCGGGAGTAAAAATTTATGAGTATACGCCCGGATTTCTCCATTCAAAATGTTTTTTATCAGATGATAGGATAGCTGCCTGTGGTACAATAAATTTGGATTATAGAAGTTTATATCTTCATTTTGAATGTGGTTGCCTATTGTATGAAACAGACGCAGTACTGCAGATGAAAGAAGATATGTTAAAAACTTTTGCGTTGGGTACCGAAATAATGAAAGAGTTTTGTGATAACACAAATGGATTACTCGCCTTATACAATCATTTTAAGATTGTTTGCACCTTTAATGTAATTGTGCTATAATGCGTGAAGAAAGAACCAAAAGGAGAAAATCAAATGGCTACTTTAGAACAAGAAATTAATAAAAGAAGAACATTTGCGATAATATCCCACCCGGATGCTGGTAAGACAACATTAACTGAAAAATTCTTACTTTATGGGGGAGCCATTAATCAAGCTGGATCGATAAAAGGAAGAAAGACTGCAAGACACGCAGTTTCTGACTGGATGGAAATTGAAAAGCAAAGAGGTATTTCTGTTACTTCTTCTGTAATGCAATTTCACTATGATGGATATTGTATAAATATCTTAGATACACCGGGGCATCAAGACTTCTCGGAAGATACTTATCGTACATTAATGGCAGCAGATTCTGCCGTAATGGTAATTGATGCTTCAAAAGGTGTGGAGGCGCAAACAATTAAATTATTTAAGGTATGTTTATTACGGCATATTCCTATCTTCACTTTTATCAATAAAATGGATCGGGAGGCAAATGACCCATTTGATTTGATGGATGAGATAGAAAGCGTATTAGGAATTAAAACCTGCCCAATAAACTGGCCCATTGGATCAGGAAAAAGTTTTAAAGGTGTATATGATAGAAATCGAAAGCATATTACTACGTTTACAGCAGCCGATGCAGGTGCAAAGGAAATCGCTTATGAAGATGTTCCAATCGAAGAGGCAGATCGGTTACTTAACTCTGCTTTTTATGATAAATTAATGGAAGACATTGAATTATTAGATGGGGCTAGTGAAGCGTTTGATATGGAGAAAGTAAACCGTGGAGAATTATCACCGGTATTTTTTGGCTCTGCACTTACCAATTTTGGTGTTGAAAATTTCTTGCAACATTTCCTAGAAATGACATCTACCCTTTAGCAAGAAAAAAGTATTTGGTGATTGATCCGATAAAGGCAGATTTCTCCGCTTTTGTATTTAAGATTCAGGCAAATATGAATAAGGCACATCGTGATCGTATCGCCTTTATGCGTATCTGTTCTGGTAAATTTGAAGCAGGTATGGAAGTAAATCATGTCCAAGGAGGACGTAAGATAAAACTATCTCAACCGCAACAACTTATGGCACAAGAAAGAAAAATAGTGGAAGAAGCATATGCGGGGGATATTATTGGTGTATTTGACCCAGGTATTTTTGCCATTGGGGATACCCTATGTTTGCCAAATAAGAAGTTTGTTTATGAAGGAATTCCTACCTTTGCTCCAGAACACTTTGCCCGTGTGCGCCAAGTTGATACAATGAAACGGAAGCAATTTATAAAAGGGGTAAATCAGATTGCCCTTGAGGGTGCGATTCAGATTTTTCAAGAATATAATACTGGAATGGAGGAAATCATCGTAGGTGTAGTAGGTGTACTGCAATTTGATGTTCTAAAATTCCGCCTACAAAGTGAATATAATGTAGAAATCCGATTAGATAAACTACCATATGAACATATTCGTTGGATTGAGAACAAAGATGAAGTTGACGTGAAATTAATACAAGGTACTTCTGATATGAAAAAGATAAAAGATTTAAAGGGAAATCCATTGTTACTTTTCGTAAATAGCTGGAGTGTTGGTATGGTATTAGATCGAAATCCGAACTTAAAGTTATCCGAATTTGGTAATGTTTAATTTTTAAGCTAGTTAAGAAAGAGGTATAATCTTTCTTGCTAGTTTTTTTTCATTTTTATTATTTTATTGCATATAATAGAATAATCATAAACTTAGGGGTCAACTATGCGTATTTGCGAAATGAAACAAAAAGAGGTAATTAATGTTTGCGATTGCAAACGCTTAGGATGCGTTGCCGATGTGGAGTTTGATCCAATATGTGGAACGATTATAGCAATCATAGTTCCCGGAGCTGGAAAAATTTGCGGTATGTTTGGCAGAGATACGGAATTCATAATTCCATTCTGCAAAATAAAACAAATTGGCCCGGATATCATACTTGTTGATATCAATGAAGAAGAGGCTTTGAGAAAATGTAAATTTGATTAATCTATGGAGAAGTGTATACAAAAAACTTGACCACTGAAAAAAATCCAAATATAATGGAGTAAAAAGCACAGGAGGATGCAAAAATGAAATGTCCATTTTGCAGTGCGGAGTTAACAAAGGTAATCGATTCAAGACCATCCGATGACAATAATTCTATCAGGCGCCGCAGACAATGTGAAAAATGTGGAAGGAGATTCACAACTTATGAAAAACTTGAAACCTTTCCACTTATGGTTATTAAGAAAGATAATACGAGAGAGCCGTATGATCGATCGAAAATAGAGGCTGGCATCTTAAGTGCTTGTCATAAGAGACCGGTCTCTATTAAACAGATTAATGATTTAATTGATGAGATAGAGACAACTATTTTCACCATGGATACAAAAGAAATACCAAGTTCGGTGATAGGCGAAATTGTTATGGACAAACTAAAAGATCTTGAAGGAGTTGCTTATGTGCGATTTGCGTCTGTCTATAGAGAATTTACAGATGTAGATACCTTTGCACAAGAATTAAAAAAACTTCTAAAGAAGAAGAAGGAAGAATAGGTGGCATATGTTTCAGAATTTTTATCCAAATGAATATTTGGATTCTGTCTATAAAATAAATTTTAATAAGTTAAAACAAGAGGGAATAAAAGGTATATTATTTGATATAGATAATACTTTAGTACCTCATGGTGAGCCTGCGGATGAGAAAGTTTTGGAATTGTTTCAAATGTTGAAGCAAATGGGCATTCAGACATGCTTAATTTCTAATAATAAAGAACCTAGAGTAAAACCATTTGCAACATTAGTTAATAGTCCTTATTTATATGATGCGCATAAGCCATCAATTAGAAATTATAAAGAAGCGATGAAAATTATGGGGACAGACAAAGGTTCAACAATTTTTGTCGGTGACCAATTATTTACTGATATTTATGGTGCAAATCGGGCAGGTATTCCTACTATATTAGTAGAACCAATTCATCCAAAAGAGGAAATTCAAATTGTATTAAAGAGATATTTAGAAAAAATTGTATTATATTTTTATAGGAAAAATACAAAAAAGAAAAAGAGGTATCTATAATGTCAAACAATATTATATTAATTGGATTCATGGGTGCAGGGAAAACGACAATAGGAAAAAAAATAGCTAAAATCCGTCAGTGGGAATTTGTAGATACCGATTTGTATATAGAAGAAAAAGCTGGAATTCGAATTTCGGATATCTTTGCTCAAAAAGGGGAAGAATATTTTCGACAACTAGAAACAGATACGTTAATTGACTTGTTAAAAAATACAACCAATACGATTATTTCTGTTGGAGGGGGACTTCCATTACGTGAGGAAAATAGAAAATTACTTCATCAATTGGGAAAAATATTATATTTAAAAGCTACTGCTGATACAATTTATGATCGTGTAAAGGGTGATACAACAAGACCATTGTTAAGAAGTGATAATCCGAAAGAAAGAATAAAGATTTTAATGGCAGAACGGGAATCCATTTATATGGATACCGCGGATCATGTAATTATTACGGATGAAAAAAATATTAGTTCAATCGCAGGAGAGATAAATGTTCTAATCCCCTAAAAAAAAATACTTGAAAATATAATAATTATATTATAATATAGATACATATGCGCCTGTGCACAAACGGCATGGCAAAGCAAATGACAATCTCAAGGAGGAGTAACAAACATGATATCAGCAGGTGATTTCAGAAATGGTATTACAGTAGAAATTGACAATACCGTATATCAGATAATTGAATTTCAGCATGTAAAACCAGGGAAGGGTGCTGCATTTGTTCGTACAAAGTTAAGAGACATTAAGAACGGTGGAGTAGTTGAAAAAACTTTCAGACCAACTGAAAAGTTCCCACAGGCTCGTATCGATAGAAAGGACATGCAGTATTTATATAATGATGGTGATTTATACTACTTCATGGACAATGAAACATTTGAACAGATCGCTATCGCAATTGAAACAATCGGAGATGCATTAAAATTTGTTAAAGAAAATGAAATGGTAAAGATTTGTTCTCATAATAATAATGTATTTGCAATTGAACCACCTTTATTTGTTGAATTAGAAATTACAGAAACAGAACCTGGATTCAAGGGAGATACTGCAACAGGTGCTACAAAGCCAGCAGTTGTTGAAACCGGTGCAACGGTATATGTACCATTATTCGTTGAGCAACATGATAAAATTAAGATCGATACAAGATCTGGTGAATATTTATCAAGAGTATAACAGAAGTTTATGAAAGAGTCATGATTCGTCATGGCTTTTTTGGTATAAAAAAAGCCTTTTGGAAGGCAAAGGCTTTTATTCGGTAATGGTAGATGTTGTATCTATTACGGTGTCTGTTTTTGTGGACACTGCTTCACTAGAAGGAGCAGTGGTTGTTTCATCCACAGTTTCCAACGATGATTCTGCGGAACTATTAGGAAGTTGGCCTTTCACTAACATTTTGTAAAGGGCATCGAGATCAGAATCACTCTTTCGTGCTTCTGCTAATTTTGTATTAACACTCGTTATTAATTTCCTAACTTCAGAGTTGTTATTTGTTTCTTGTATAAAGGTGCTTAATGCCCCATCAATTTCGCCCTGATTGATGTAAACAGAACCATCTTTGTCTTTATAGACATACATATTAATTAATGATGGTGCTAAAGTATCGATGTTTAGAAATTTAATTTCATAATATACATAAACTAGATATGTGTTTTCTACTAGGCCATTTACCGTATAGCAGCTGATGTTTTCGTAGCCTTCAATAAATTCTCCTTCTTGTTTCAAGGCATCCTCGGTAAATTCGGTTTTTGTCTCTACAATACTGTTTAATGTATCCGCATCACATTCCGATTTTGCAACAAAAAATTTATTAATGACAGCAGTTATTTCTGGATCGGTATCTTGGAGAAAAATACTACCTTCCAAGTCATCACCTGTAGTTGTGGAATTATTCGTGTCTGGTTCAATTACGTTTAATAATCCATCTGTATTTAATGCATCTGCAGTTGATATACGGTTCTTTTTATTGCCGTTTATTGCTATAACGATGATAACAAGAACGATTGCAACTACAATAATTGCTATGTACGTTAGCTTTCTTTTCAATTTTTTCTTTTGATTTTTTTGATTTCCAGACTGATTGCTCAATGTCACACCTCCTTTATTCCAATTTTTCTATATTCTATCAAATAATGGGGAAAAAAGCAACTGGGTTAAAATGAGTACGAGTGCAATGGTAAAAAATAACGAAAATAAAAAAATGCTTGCCTAAAATAGGAAAATGGTATATTATA
>JBKTKK010000137.1:0-6119 GCA_047242405.1 Lachnospiraceae bacterium
CCATAACGTTGTGATAGGCTTGGTTCTTCATCTACATTAACCTTAGCTACCTTTACTTTTCCTTCAACTTCTTCTGCAAACTTTTCTACTACAGGAAGTAACATCTTACAAGGACCACACCATGAAGCCCAAAAATCTACCAATACTGGAATATCAGAATTTAAAACCTCCTGATCAAATTCATCTGCTTTAATGTGTAATGCTGCCATAATAATTTCTCCTTTCAAAAATGTATGTATCTATCATCATTTTCTTTTTCTTCTGTATCTTTTGTTCTTATATTACCATAGAGATACAGCTTTATCTGTAACAAATGTTACATTGTAGAAAAAAACTAAAATCTTTTTTTACACGAGTTTCCTAAAACAATTTCTGGTGGAATTAGACGGGCGACGTTACTATCTTCATCGGTCGTTCCATTTAATTTTTCTAACAATAACTCTGCAGCCATCTTGCCTAGCTGCTCCTTTGGGTGGGATATTGTTGTTAATTTTATACTTGCATAATTACCACCTTGGATAGAATTATCATATCCAGTTATTGAAATATCATTCGGCACATCAATTCCCAGTTCATCCAATACTTGGATAACCTCTAATGCAACTTGATCATTATAACAGACAATGGCATCAATTGGAACCTTTTCTTCTATAAATTGGCGAACCATCGTCCGCGGCTTCGTTTTACGATCTTCCGTATGAAACAAAACTACCTTATCTGGATTGTAAGATAGACCGGCTTCTTGTAGCGCGCGAATATATCCTTTTTGTCTGTGATTTCCTTGAATGTCGTCAATTTTAAAGATCCCAGCTATATTTTTGTGTCCTAGGTCAATGAGATATTTCGTTAATAAATATGCACCTTGTATATCATCCATTAGGATTCCTGGCTTATCCCTCATTTGTGGATAGGTTCCCTGTATAAAAATATAAGGAATACCACGAGCATCCAAAGCTTTATATTGATCCATATGTCTGCAATAGATTTCACTCTTGCTTGGCTCGATAATTAAACCATCTACCTTTTTTGTCATAATATCTTGTAATGCTTTTTCTTCTTTTTTTCGACTATTACAAGTATTTTTTAGTATAATACTATAACCATTTTCGGTCAATACATCATCAATTCCCTGTATTAAGCGGGGAAATATATAATCTGAAATATATGTAGTTATCACTGCAATATTATGAGATTTTCCTACATCTTCTCCTTGCCTTTTACAAAAAGTACCTCTGCCATGCACTGCTTCTAATAATCCTTCATTTTCCAGTATAGAAAGTGCCTTTCGAACTGTATGTCTACTGACACAGAATCGATTGGACAAAACATTTTCAGAAGGAATTTTTTCCCCTGGCTTTATATTTCCAGTCAATATATCGTCTTTAATGTATTCCATCACATTAAAATATTTTGCTCTTCCGTTTACTTCTACCAAAACTTACCTCCTATGAATAATTACTAGGCAAGCCTACCGTAATGATTCGTTTTTTCTTAATAACGCTATTGTATCATTTTTTTTAAAATAAACAATTAATTTTTGTTTTCTTCTTCCTTCCATAAAATCCCTGCTACTATCGCAGAGATTTTAGGAAAGACATGTGTTCTATTAGTCCTCGCTATATCGCTTCCTCACATCATTCATGCAGAAAATATAATATAAATGACAGACGAAAACAGCTGCTGTTATTAATAACTTAAATATTGAATTTACAAATCCAAAGAAAGAAATTATCGTGATAAAAACCAAATAAAACCACGCCCGTTTCAAATAATCTCCATTTAAATCACGTCTATTCTTCTTTTCAATTTGTAGAATACCATCTGCTATTAAATAATAAAGATAGAGTGTAACAATGGGAATAACATGATCCAACAATACCTCAATATAGGGAATCGCGTTTATTCCAAATAAATTTGCCATATAGACAATGAATGAGAACATTCCCAATCCCATTGCCCAAGGTATTGCTGCTTCACATTGAGCGCTATCCCGCCTAATACGCAATAACCCACTCCCGATTAAGAAAAAACCTACAAAATCCGGAATTAATCCAATTTTCACCCCATTCCTATCAAGGTCAAATTGAAATAGTAAAAACAATAAACCAACTACGATTCTCCCCATAGATACCCCTCCTTATTTAAATCAATGGGTACAACTACTTGAACATGAATAGGACTGTATATATTTTTATAATATGGCAAAAGCAATGAATAATCAACTAATTTTATTACTGTATTTTACTTGACTTTCTTTCTACACTATGCTATAGTATAAAAAGTATTTTAGATGTTTGTTTTGATTCGCATATTTTTGTAAGTCATTAATTCATTTAATGCTTTACAAAAATATGCGTTTTTTCATTCTATTTCAAAATACAAACAAAATTTTAGGAGGTACCAATTATGAATCAAGGTACAGTAAAGTGGTTTAACGCTCAAAAAGGTTATGGATTTATCAAGAATGAAACTAATGGTGAAGACGTATTTGTTCATTTCTCTGGAATCGCAACAGAAGGCTTTAAGTCTTTAGAAGAAGGACAGCACGTTACTTTTGATATTACAGATGGAAACCGTGGTCCACAGGCTGTTAATGTAACAGTTGCTTAATATAGCATTAAAAAAGACAGTATACTCAAAAAAGAGTATGCTGTCTTTTTTATATCTTAATAATAAATGCAGGTATTGGCGGATGATTTGGGCGATTATAATACTGACTCAAGATGACTATATATTTTTTGGAATCCAGTGTTTTTAAATATTCCAATATCTGATCTCTCTCCTCAAATCCACTACCTCCTCCACTATAAATACATAGACTCATGATTCCATCAGAAGAAAGCAGCGATAATCCCTGCTCAATTGCTCTTATGCTCGTGTCAGGCTTTGTAGATATACTATGATCTCCTCCAGGCAAATATCCAAAATTGAATAAGATCGCATCTACTGTGTTTTCCAATGCATAATTCTTCATATTTGTATGACTTTCGCAAATTGCCTCTACCCGACGCTCCAAATGGGATTCGCGAATTCGTTTCGTCGTCCGCTCAATGGCTTCTTTTTGAATATCAAATGCGAGTACTTTTCCAGTATCGCCAACTAGCTTAGACAGAAAAAGAGTGTCATTTCCAGCTCCAGCAGTTGCATCTATACACAAACTACCTTCCTTAACGTGATTTTTCACGATTTGATGACACCATTCTGTAATTTGATAGCGCTTCATCTACATCCCTCCTTTTCATCTTTTTTCTATGTTATCCTAACACAACAAGGAAAAAGATGCAAGAAAACAGAGGAGGCCTGGCAACCGTTCCAGTTGCCAGGCCAATAAAATATGCATACTTGAGTGAGTGAATCATTAATTATTTACCAGAATACCCGCTTCTAAGTCTTTAAGCATAGTATCTGTTGCTGTAATACCGCCTTCTGCTAAATACCAAACATCTGGTGTTAAGTACACAATGTTACCGTTTTTATACGCATCTGTCTTCATAACGATTTCATTTTCCATTACTTCTTTAGCAACCTTTGCACCTTCTGCATTAATTGCAGTATCTCTATCTAAAACAAAGATATAATCTGGATTTTTCTCTAATAATAATTCAAAGGAAGAAGTGTCTCCGTGGGTAGAATCCACATCAGCTGCCGCATTTGTAAATCCTACTTCATTGCAAATAAGTGAACCACGAGAACCATTTCCTAATGTGTTTAAGGAACTACTTGTAACTAATCCAACAATTGCAGTTTTACCTTCTGCTGCTTCTTTTAATGTAGCAATGCGGGCATCAAAGCCTGAAAGTAATTCTTCTGCTTTTTCTTCTAAGCCGAAAATTGATGCTATTGTTCTTACATTTTCACTAAATGACTTCATATATCCAGCTTCATTATCGACAGAAACTAAAACAGTTGGAGCAACCTTTGCAATATTTTCATATTCACTGCTTAAACGGCCACCAATAAAAATTAGATCTGGTTCCAATGCATTTAATGCTTCCATATCAACCTCTTTTAAGGAACCTAAATTTTCAATCGCTTCATTTTCATTGTAAGATGTTAAATAGCTAACGGATGATTTTTTCGGAATACCAACTACTCTGTCCCCTAAACCTAACGCATCCATAATGTCTAAAACGGCTAAATCTAATACGGCAATCTTTTGGGCATCATATGGAACTTCTACCGTATCTAATTCATGTGTAATTGTAACAGAGGTAGGATTGTCCTGTGCTGTTGTTTGTTCCCCTGTCACCTGGGCAGCTGTAGTATTTTTTGTTGTAGCTGAACTAACTCCATCTGCCTTATCTCCACCCTTTGCACACGCAGCTAATGAAAATGACATAACGCCAACTAGTAAAAATGATAATAATTTTTTCATAAAATCTCCTTTATATTATATTTTTTATTTTAATAATAGATAGACAATGGTTTTCCATTGACTTCTTGAATTTCAAAGTTAACCTGATAAATTTCCGATAAAGTTTCTTTTGTCATAACCTCCCTCACCGTACCGAATTTCGCAACCTTTCCATTGGCAAAGGCACATATATAATCGGAGTAGAAGGATGCATAGTTAATATCATGCAATACTAAAATAATCGTCTTTCCTAACTCATCACAAAGTTTTCTTACCATTTTCATTAAATTTGTTGCATGATAGATATCCAAATTGTTTGTAGGTTCATCTAAGAGAATATAATCGGTATCTTGCGCAATAACCATTGCAATATAAGCGCGCTGTCGCTGGCCTCCTGATAGCTCGTCAATAAATCGATCTTGCATTTCAGTGAGTTCCATATAAGAAATAGCCTTATCAACGATGCGCATATCTTCCTCTGTCACATGGTTTCCGCTATAGGGGAAACGACCAAATGTAACCAATTCTTTTACCGTTAATTTCATATTAATATTGTTTGATTGTGTTAAGATCGCTAACTGTTTTGATAATTCTTTACTTTTCCAACTTGTGATATCTTTTCCATTAAAATTGACTTCGCCGCTGTCTCTCGCAATCAGTCTGGAGATAACATTTAAGACAGTCGATTTACCAGCACCATTCGGTCCGATAAAGGAAATAACTTTTCCTTTTGGAATATCAAAACTCACACCATCTATGACAGGACTTTTTCCATAAGATTTTTTAAGTCCATTTACTTGCATAACAATTACCTCCTGTTTCTAAGCAACAAATACAAGAAATACATACCGCCGCCTACATTGATAAATACACTAATATTCGTACTAAAGCTAAAAACTTGCTCCACTAGTAACTGACCAGCTACTAACACGACCATACCAATTAAAGCCGAGCCTATGGTTAAGTAAGTATGTCGATATGTTTTAAATAACTGTCTTGATAAGTTTGCAATAATCAAACCTAAAAATGAAATTGGTCCAACGAGAGCCGTTGCAATTGCTATAAATAGGGTTACCCCAATTAATAAACGGCGAATTGACTTATCATAGTCAACCCCTAAATTAATGGCCTGATCCTTCCCAAGGGTAATAACATCGAGCAACTTTAACTCTTTCCGAAGAAAGAAAATAATTAAGATAATTGCAAGAATAGAAAATACAATTATGCCCGAGTTAACTTTATGAAAGCTGGCGATTAAGGCATTTTGTAATGTATCGTACTCATTTGGATCCATAATCCTTTGCAATGTGCTTGTAACACTCGTAAACAAAGTAGACATTACCGTTCCCGTTAATAAGATATACAGTACATTTCCCTTTGTTTTCTTAAAAAGATAGCCATAAATCACGACTGCTGCAATCCCCATAATTACTAGATCTAAAGAAAATGACAGTACTTTTGTCGTTACGAAAATACTAGCGGAACCTAGGACGAAAACCACCGATGTATGTATTAAAATATATAAAGAATTCATCCCCAAAAGGCACGGTGTAACAATTGTATTATTAATAATTGATTGAAATACAATTGAAGCACAACCAATGCAGAAAGCAGTAATTATCATAACGATTAATTTCGGCCCACGGATACCCATGGCGTAATCAAAATGTTTCATATTAACATTATAAAATTGATATAAAATCGCTGCCGCGATTACAAGGCCAATTAAAACAATTAGTTTTCGCATATGTGCATGATTCTTAGT
>JBKTKK010000138.1:0-6064 GCA_047242405.1 Lachnospiraceae bacterium
ATCATAGAGTACCCCTCCCATGACCATCGTGCTCTGTCTAGATTTGTTGTATCCCCTCATCAATCTTAAAAATGCAAGTAGAAAACAAATCTTTGCAACGGTGTAAACTACTTTTTTTCGCTTTCCAAACTTCCCCATCTTCCCTGTCTCCATTTACCGTTATTTGTAAATTATATGAAGAGCTACACAGGGAAAGAATTACAAATATGAGAAAAGGGCTCCCTGTAATGCAATTGATATTCTACTGCCCTACTTAAAAGCCCCTTTTAACTATAAATATAAATAGTTAAGCGTATATTAACAATCCAATTAATCTACTTGGCCGCCCTCAACAACTAATTCGTCCGGATTGATTTCAACACCATATACTGGCTTTAATGTCTCCTCAAAATTTTTATGAAAGAATTGTTCATCGGCTAAGGAAATAATTTCTTCGTCAATCCATTCTTTCAACTCCGTATTTCCTTTTTGTACTGCTGCCGCAATAACGTCAGTATTCCCAATGCTTTCAATTCCTACGGAATACCCTTCATTTTGCAATGCCCAGGCTAAAACTTCTGTGTTATCGGTGGAAAAAGCATTCCCTCTTCCATCTAGTAATGCACCATAAGCTTCTTGATATTCATCAAACTTTAAGAGCTTTATTTCCGGATGATTTTCCGAAAAGTATGTTTCTGCTGTTGTTCCTTTTACGACAATTAACGTTTTATCTTTTAATTGAGCCAGGTCTGTAATCTCTGCACTATCTGGTGAAACTACGCCAAGTGCCACCTTCATATATGGAAGTGCAAAATCCACCTTTTCACTACGATCTTCCGTAACAGTAAAGTTTGCTAATATAATATCTACTTTCGCTGATTGTAGGTATTCCACACGGCTTGCGGCTTCTACATAAACAAACTCCACTGCATCTTCGCTACCGAGTAAGTCCTTACCAATACGTTTTGCAAAATACACATCATATCCTTGAACCGCACCATCCGAATCTACATATCCAAAAGGCTTCTTATCACTAAATATACCTATTTTAATTTTCCCATCTTTCTTAATTTCATCTAGGGTTCTTGCTTTTGCAACAGCGGAACCATTCATGTTTCTTGTTGTACTTCCACAGCCGATTAACACCCCCACCGCTATTACAACAGTCAATAATAAACTTAAAACTTTTTTCATCCTACCTTCCTCCACTCATAAATTTGTGTTTCTATTGATAAATTTCATACTATCTATGATTCTTTCGTACTTCGTAATGGAATGTATTAAGAAACTGTTTCGCCCGTTCTGTTTTTGGATTTTGAAAGAATTCTAAAGGTGGGCCTTCTTCCACTATAACACCTTCATCGAGTAATAAAATTTTATCGGCTACTGCTCTTGCAAACTCCATTTCGTGAGTAACAATTACCATTGGCATACCTTCTTTTGCCAGCTCCAATACAACGAGTAATACTTCACGTACCATTTCTGGATCTAAAGCCGCTGTAATCTCATCAAAAAGAAGTATTTCTGGGTGCATTATGAGCGCACGAACGATAGCAACTCTTTGTTTCTGACCTCCAGAAAGTTGTCGTGGATAAGCGTTTTTCTTCTCTAACAAGCCTACCCGATTCAACAACTTCTCTGCCTCTTCTGTCACATCTTTTTGTAATCTTTTTTGTACTACGAAAGGAGCTAAAGTAATATTTTCAAGCACTGTCTTATGGGGGAACAATTCATAACTTTGAAAAACCATACCGATTTTCTGCGTAATTTCTGGGGTCTTTTTTTTCTTCCCGCTAATCTCTTCTCCGTGTAATTTTATTACACCAGAATCAATAGGCTCTAACCTATTCAAACATCGTAAAAAGGTACTTTTCCCGCACCCAGAAGGGCCTACAATAACAACTACTTCCCCCTTCTTTAAGGAGAAAGAAAAATCCTTCAATACCGGTGGGTTATTATCATACGATTTTACTAAATGTTCTACTTTTAAAATTTCTTCCTCTTTCATATTTTTAATCCTTCAACTTTCTTTCTAGTAGGGCTGATATTCTTGAAAATGGAAAACAAATGATAAAATACATCCAAAAGATTGTTCCGTAAATCCATAGAGCAACCATAGGAGATGTATATCTAGATGCATCAATAATTTGCTTAGCAACCTTAACGACTTCTACCACACCAATTAAAACGACTAATGAAGTGGTTTTTATCATTCTTGTTAAGAGATTGATGGCAGATGGAAGGAGGCGTCTTATCGTTTGTGGAATTATAATCTTTACATTAACCTGTAATTTTGTCATTCCAAGTGCGTACCCACTATCGTACTGATGTTTTGGAATTGAGATTAGTGCATTTCTTACCAAATCCCCCATCTCTGCCGTTCCCCAAAAGGTAAATACAATGACTGCGGCTACTTCACCAGATAAATTAAGGCCAATATGCCTTGCTGCCCCAAAATAGACGAGAAACAGCAAGACCAATTGTGGTACGATTCGTACCGCTTCTAAGTAACATCGACAGAAAAAACGAATCAAACGATTATGGCTGACCATAACCATTCCCATTCCAATACCTAAAACTATGGAAAGTCCCATAGATATAAGTGCAAGGCGAAGAGACACCCAGAGTCCCTGCCATAAACGTAGAAAATTAATTCCCTGAAACAGCACTTCAATTCCCGTATCCTGCATAACGCACCCTCCTTTCTATCCATCCGCATATGAGTGAAATTGGTAATAGAATTACGAGATACGACATAACCAACATAAGAAGCGCTTCATCAGTCTTATAATACAAACCAATTAGATCTTTTGCTACAAACATAAGATCTGCTAAAGCAACCACACTAAAAACTGATGTCTCTTTAATCAGAAATATTATGTTTGCACAAAGCACTGGAACCGATGTTGCAAATGCTTGAGGTACTATGATATGTCCAAACACTTGTATTTTAGTCATACCAAGGCTATATCCCGCTTCCGCATGTATGGAAGCAACATTTTCAATACCAGAGCGAAACCCTTCCGCCATATAGCTGCCCCCTAAAAATGCCAGACCAATAATTGCACAACTTTCCGAACTAAACATAATCCCTAATTTGGGAAGACCAAAATAAAGGAAAAATAACTGTATGAGAAGGGGTGTGTTTCTGGACAATTCTATATAGATTCCAACAATATTTTTTAGCACGGGTATCTTTAACGCTTTAACTATGCTACAGAGAACACCAATGAGTATGGATAAGAGAATTCCCCAAAAAGATATTCTTAGCGTAAGCCATGCGGCTTCTACATATAGAGGACTATAAGTTTGTATAAAATTAAAATCCATTCTACTATCTCCTTCTATTTTCGCCCAATTTATATCCTTCTCCAATCATATGCACCCTGAAGCCATCAGTTGCCCTTTATATCCAAAATATGAGGAAATTTATAGTTATGTATATTTTTTTCATCACTTTTTATTCATACTATTCTTATATGAATAGCGATTTCCATCGTTTCAATTGTCGCCCCTTATATCTCTTTCTCTATAAATAAAAAAATGAAGAATCAATCGTTTCGTCCGACGGATTCTTCACCCTATAACGACATCACCTGCTTAAATACTCATGTGCCATAAAGTAACACAAGACTTTGACTGACCGTAACCCCTATTCCGAAAAGCCACTATATGAAATAAACTTCACATTAGACTTGACAAAATAAAATATTAGCGTTAATATGAAGGTAACTTCACGAGAAGTAAGCTTCATATTAAATAATACTGGAAGGTGGTATGATGTGAAAACAAAAGTAAAAGAACTGCGCACACAACTCAAATTAACGCAACAGCAGTTAGCCGATTTAGTTCATGTTTCGTCGAGAACAATTATTTCAATCGAGAAAGAACAGTATAGTCCCTCACTAATGTTAGCTTATAGAATGGCAGAAATATTTGGTGTTACTGTTGAAGAATTGTGTTGCCTAAAAGAAAACAAAGAATTGGAGGACAAGGAATATGAAAAGAATTAAAAATTTGAGGAGTTTTATTACAGCAATTACAACTTTGATTTTGGGTATCATTTGTATCTGTCTCTTTGTCTTGCATAGTATGGAAACAAAGTTTCTTGTCGCAGGGATTTTCCTGCTGGTGTGGAGTGCAATTAGCTTCCTTTCTGCGTTCACCAAAGGAGGAATTGAAAATCAGGCAGAAAAGATCACGGATGAACGGGATAAGTACATTGTAATGAAAAGCAACAGAAAGGCTTTAATAATTACAAATTACCTAATTGGTGCAGCTTGCTTTATCGGTGTTGTTCTGTATGCCGCCTTGGAATGGGAAATTTTACTTTCTGTGATCATTACACTATGCGTTGTACTGTTTATTATGTTTTTTGTGATGCTGGGATGCAACATCTATTATGAAAAGCGTGAATAGAATTTCACTCTCAGCAGTGATGTATCAAGTAAAATAGAAAATCCAGCACACGCACAACGCCTTTTGCAAGATTGATTCGCACGAAGCCTAAGCCCAAACGATTCGGCACAGCCCTAAGTGCCGGATCGTTTGGGCAAAATTTTTTACACTTCTATTACTTTCTTATCGCACATCAGCAAATACCCGTGGTTTGTTTTCTATTTATATCGTTTTATAAATATCCTTTACGACATAGTAGGCTAACTTCTTATGCATTCTATCCTTAGAAATAATTCCTTTCAGGTTGTATCCCTTTTGTAAAACGCTCATCCGTCTCATAGATGCGTAATCATATAAAATCCAAGGGGTTATACCCCTTATATAGTCAAACTTTAACAAGACTTCAAACTGTTTTCGATACACATCCGCCTGATACTCCTCGCTATATAATTCATGTGCTTCACTAAAATGATTCGGTACTGCATCCGCTCCTGTTTCTGTAATTATAAGCGGCTTTCCAATTTCGCTGTTTGTTAGTATTTTTTCCAAAGTCTCAAAATTTCTTAAGTACCATCCATAATACTCATTTACTCCAATTACATCCAACTTATCAACCAAACGATCTTTAATTCTACACTCATCCACATCAATAAGGCAAGAGGCACCCAAGAGACGACTACCATCGTAGGATCTAGCAACTTCTGCAAGTGAACTCATAAATTGATATCTGGCATCTGAATCCGGATTTTCGTTGCCAATAGACCAAATAATAACACTTGCCCGATTCCTATCTCTTAAAATCAATTCCTTCAACTGATTACTAGCATCCTCAAACGTTGCCTTATTTTCAAATTCCAATGCCCAATATACTGGGATCTCTTCCCATAACATTATCCCTAACTGATCTGCTAACTTCGCTACCTTTTCCGAGTGGGGGTAATGGGTCAATCGTAGAAAATTACAACCCAGGCTTTTTGCTTCCGCTAATGTACTAACAATATCATCATCGCAAAGCGTTCTTCCTCCATCACTTTTCTCCTCATGAACACACATACCCTTTAAAAAAATCGGTTTTCCATTCAACAAAATATCACAGCCGCTCGTTTCAATTATCCGAAATCCAATCTTTTCCTTCAAAACATCATTCTTATACGATATATGGACATCATACAATTTAGGGGTTTCTGGCGACCATAGTTCCAAGTTCTCTACATGTTCGATTTCAATGAATCCTTCTACACATTGTGTTTTTGACTCCGCTTTATCAAGTTCCACTTCTTCATTAATATTTAACTCTGGAATTGTAATTTTAATCTTTGATTCTATTTTTCCTTCCAGTTCTATTCTATATTCTAATTTTGACAAGCCAGCCTCTTTTGCTAAATTTAGCTTAAAATTTTTTATGTATGCTTCGGGCAACTCAAATAACTCTACACTTCTATGAATTCCTCCGTAGTTGAACCAGTCATAATGTAGCGATGGAATTTGTTCTTTTTTTCTTGTATTATTAACGTATATTAACAAACGATTTTCTTCTTGCAAATACTCCGTTACTTCCATCATAAAAGGGGTAAATCCCCCTAGATGCCTGCCTACATACTGCTTATTAATCCAAATTCTCGTTTCATAGTTTGCCGCGCCAATTTTTAAAAAGACTCGTTTCCCATCCTTTTTATCATAGTTAAAG
>JBKTKK010000139.1:0-6058 GCA_047242405.1 Lachnospiraceae bacterium
ATGCAGCCCATGAAAAGGTGCTTTACGAAAGAACGATGACGAGTATTGCCAAAAAAGAGTTTACTTCTCAAATGGTAAGCCCTCCGATTATTATTACGCTAAATAATAAGGAAGAGGAAGTACTGAAAAAATATAGAAATAATTTTACAGATCTTGGATTTGAGATTGCATTTTTTGGTGGAAAAGAATATGCTATAAGTGCAGTTCCAGGCAATTTGTTTGGTGTTAATGATCGAGATTTATTTATTGAAATGCTAGATAATTTAACAGATGATCTAGGGCTTAAATCCTCCGACGTTATAACGGAGAAAATTGCCTCCTTATCTTGTAAGGCAGCGGTAAAAGGAAATCATACGATGACCTTTCGGGAAATGGATGAGTTAATTGGACAGCTTATGACTTTAGAAAATCCATATGCTTGCCCCCATGGAAGACCTACGATTATTTCTATGAGTCGATATGAGTTAGAAAAGAAATTCAAACGAATCGTATAAATTTTACCATATTTGTAAAAATTATAATGAAATATAGAAAGAGCAGGAGTGAGGAAATTGAAAAAACCTCTAATAATATTGACTGGTCCAACGGCGGTTGGAAAAACAGATCTCTCCATTGATTTGGCAAAGGCGGTAAACGGCGAAATCGTTAGTGCAGATTCGATGCAAGTGTATAAGTACATGGACATCGGCTCTGCCAAAATAAAGCCAGAAGAGATGAAGGGGATACGCCATCACCTAGTAGACGCCATTGAGCCAGATGAAGATTTTAATGTTGTTCGTTTTCAGAAAATGGCAAAGGCTGCCTTAGATGAAATTTATAAAAACGGTAAAATTCCAATTGTAACTGGGGGTACCGGTTTCTATATTCAGGCATTGCTTTACGATATTGATTTTGAAGATACGAAGGAGGATACATCCTATCGTAATTCTTTAGAAGCGCTGGCGGAAGAAAAAGGGTGTGAATATGTGCATAAGATGCTTGAAGAAGTCGACAAAAAAGCAGCGATGGAAATACACCCAAACAACACAAAACGAGTGATTCGTGCTTTGGAATATTTTAAAGAGACGGGTCGCCCAATTTCTGAACATAATGAGGAACAAAGGAGAAAAGATTCACCTTACCAATTTGTATATTTTGTTTTAAACAGAGCGCGTGCCACCTTATACGATCGAATTAATCTTCGCATTGATCAAATGCTAGAAGCCGGTTTGCTAGATGAGGTAAAAAGTTTAGCAGAGAAAGGCTATACAAAGGATATGGTTTCCATGCAAGGGCTCGGTTATAAAGAAATATTAGCTTACCTTGACGGGGAAATGACGATGGAAGAGGCAATCTATATTTTAAAGCGAGATACGAGACATTTTGCCAAGAGACAGTTGACTTGGTTTAAGCGAGAAAAGGATGTTACTTGGATTGATCTCGATACGTTCCAAAGTCGACAACAGGTACGAAACGAAATGATACAAATTTGCAAGAAAAAAGAAATACTAAAAAATTAAGAAAATAGTAAGTAGTTTTCATAGGTTATTTGCTATAGTAGAAAGGGAATTTATGAACACGAAAGAGATTTACGTAGACCTTGGCATCAGCGAAAAAGTCTATTCATTTGGCGAGCGCGTGTTAGAAGATTTACAGGAACGATTTCAGGAAATCGATAAAATTGCAGAATATAACCAACTGAAAGTATTAAAGGCAATGCAAAAGAATCACGTAAGTGAAGCCCACTTTGCTGCTACAACGGGATATGGCTATAATGATATGGGGAGGGAAACCCTTGAAGCCGTTTATGCGGATTGCTTTCATACCGAAGCGGCTCTTGTTAGACCACAGATTACTTGTGGGACCCATGCCCTTGCAGTTGCCTTATCGGCTAACTTAAGGCCAGGAGATGAGTTGCTTTCTCCAGTTGGAAAACCATACGATACATTAGAAGAAGTAATCGGTATCCGCCCATCGATGGGTTCTTTAAAGGAATATGGAATTTCCTATGCCCAAGTTGATCTCTTAGACGATGGTGGGTTTGATTACGATGGAATAAAAAAAGCAATCAATGAGAAGACAAAATTAGTTACAATTCAAAGATCCAAAGGCTATCAAACAAGACCGACCTTATCGGTGAAAAGAATTGGGGAATTAATTGCTTTTGTGTAAAGTATTAAACCTGACGTAATTTGTATGGTAGATAATTGCTATGGTGAATTTGTAGAGACAATTGAACCATCGGATGTAGGGGCTGATATGATTGTTGGTTCCCTAATTAAAAACCCAGGTGGCGGACTTGCACCAATCGGAGGTTATATCTGTGGTACGAAAGCATGTGTCGAACAATGTGCCTATCGCTTAAGCGCACCAGGTCTTGGGCAGGAAGTAGGGGCAAACCTTGGAATTCTGCCTTCCTTCTATCAAGGCTTTTTTCTTGCACCTACAGTTGTGGCAGGTGCCTTAAAGGGAGCTATTTTTGCAGCCAATATCTATGAAAAATTAGGGTTTAAGGTAGTTCCAAATGGCCAGGAATCGAGACATGATATCATTCAAGCAGTAGAGTTTGGAAAGCCAGAAGGCGTAATTGCTTTTTGCAGGGGCATTCAGGCTGCAGCACCAGTGGATAGCTATGTAACGCCAGAACCATGGGATATGCCTGGATATGACGCACCTGTTATTATGGCAGCGGGAGCCTTTGTATCGGGATCCTCCATTGAGCTAAGTGCAGACGGTCCAATTAAACCACCGTATGCGGTATATTTCCAAGGGGGACTTACTTGGTACCATGCAAAATTAGGTATCCTAATGTCACTTCAAAAGTTAGTTGAGGACGCTGTCGTACAATTCGACAAATAGTTTGCTTTTTCGCAAGAATCTGCGAATAATAGCTTTTGAAATCGATGTCTAATCTATGTACATTGCCTTAGTTTTATGCTAAAATTAAGCAATGGATACAGTATATTTTTTCTTTTCGTACCTTGGAGAGTCCGGAAAGGAAAGATTATGGAAAAACATCAGGCAATGAAATGGAGACCAAAAGAAATTAGGCCCTATGAAAGGTGTCTAAGTGATGGTCCCTCTGTTCTAAATGATGCAGAGTTGTTGGCGGTCATATTAAGAACTGGTTCTGTAGGCGAATCATCCATAGAATTGGCAACACGAATTTTAAGCTTAGATGGTAATAAAAATGGTCTGTTAGGTCTACTTAGGCTTACGATACCGGAGCTAATGTCGATTAAGGGAATCGGAACTGTGAAGGCAGTGCAGCTTCAATGTGTTTGTGAATTATCACGACGCATTTCTAAGTCTATGGCTTATGAGGGTATTTCCATGAACAATCCGCAAGCCATTGCGGAATATTATATGGAAGACTTACGGCATCAGGGACAAGAACAACTAATGTTGTTGATGCTTAATACGAAAAATAAGCTCATTAAAGATGTTATCATTTCCAAGGGAACAGTAAATGCTTCTTTAATTTCCCCGCGAGAGATTTTTGTGGAATCATTGCGATACCAGGCTGTATACATCATACTCCTTCATAACCATCCCAGTGGGGATCCATCTCCTAGTTTGGAGGATATACGGATAACGAGAAGAATGAAAGAAGCTGGGGATATTTTGGGGATTACCTTGTTAGACCACATTATTATTGGAGATAATGCTTATATAAGTTTAAAGGAACGGGGCATTTTGTAATATGAAAGATAAACTCAAGTTTAATATTAATTTTAAACCAAGGACCGTATTATTTTTGGTCACCATTTTATGTATTGGTATGATTGGAGTTACCTATTTTCGCAAAGACACGGCATCTTCGCTGAAGGAAGTCGTTGGGTATGTTATAGTACCTATGCAAAAAGGATTAAACCAAATAGGAACTGCATTATCGGAATTTACGTTAGAAAGAAAACAATTAAATGAAGTTATTGCAGAAAATGATGCTTTAAACGATAAAATTAGTGCACTTGAGGACAGGCTTGCGCTTTATCAAGATTCCACCTACGAGTTACAGCGTTTGAGAAATTTGTTAGAGCTTAAAGAATCATACCAGGATTATGAGATGGTAGGTGCGAATATTGTAGCGAAAGAAGCAGGTAATTGGTACCACAAGTTTACAATAGACAAAGGCAGTAACGATGGACTGGCGGTTAACATGAATGTATTGGTTGATGGAGGACTGGCTGGAATTATTACAGATGTTGGTAAAAACTTTTCGACCGTAACGACAATTATTGATGATAAGAGCTATGTCAGTGGGATGACGAAAGAAACGCTTGATACTTGTTGGGTGTCAGGGGACTTATCCTTAATGAATAACGGATATATTAGAATAGAAAATATTGATAAAGATGCCGCAATTGAAGATATGACGCCAATTGTGACCTCGTCCATTAGTGATAAGTATCACAAGGGGATTTTAATTGGCTATGCAACGGATATCGAACTGGATTCAAATAAGCTTACAAAATCAGGCTATTTAATTCCGGCTGTGGATTTTCAGCATATGAGTGAAGTGCTGGTTATAACAACACTGAAAGAAACAAGTGATTCGTAAGTAACGTTATTTTGGAGGATTTGAATGAAACGCATAATTATAACAGCTGTAATAATATTATCCGCATTCTTGTTGCAGACAACGGTATTCCAGTGGATTCCCTATATAGAAACAGTACCAAATCTTCTACTTATTATAACCTTTTCCATAGGTTTTATGCGAGGGCGAAAAGAGGGGATGGCAGTTGGCTTCGTTTGCGGATTGTTGCTGGATTTATTCTATGGTGATATTTTAGGGTTCTACACGTTGGCTTTTGTTTATATCGGATATTTCAATGGTATTTTATCAAAATTTTTAGTGACCGATATTGTACTATTGCCAATGGGTTTATGCCTGTTTAGTGGTTTATTATATAATTTATATATTTATATTTTTGGATTTTTAATTCGCAGGAGACTTGATTTTATTAGTTATGTGAATACAGTGATTTTACCAGAAATAATCTTAACATTGCTAGCTACGATACTATTATACGGTATTTTACTTATCATAAACCGGAAACTGGAAGAATACGAGAAAAAAGGAGCGACGAAATTTGCTTAGAGATTTATGGGATGTAATAAAAGACGCTGTTGTTCGAACAGTGAAATCACGCTTATTTGCAGTTGGAGCGATTTTCTTTTTATTCTTTAGTGTTTTGGTAGGAAGGTTATTTTATTTACAAATCATAAAGGGAGAAGAATATTATAACCAGTATATTTCTAAAACGAAACGTACAATTACGACAACTGCTCCAAGGGGCAATATTTATGATAAAAATGGAAACCTGCTTGCATACAATGAATTAACATATTCTGTAACGATTCAAGATGTGAATGCGTATCCAAAGGCCTTTGACAAGAATGGGATGTTATATCGTCTAGTTAAAATCTTAGACAAATATGACCAATCAGTCAATAACACAATTCCTGTTATTGTAAATGATAAAGGTGAATATGAATTTAGTGGTACAGATTCAAAGATTCGCAGTTTTATTAAAGATGTTTACCCAGCTAAAACAATAGAAGCAAGGGCGAAAGAAGGAATTGATGTATATAGCTATGATGCAGAAACGGTACTATCCTATCTAAGTGAAAATTTGTATAAGATTGATGCTTGGATGGAGAAAGCGAACTTAGAGTCAACTCCGTCGAAACAGAATCTATTGGATATGATGAATATCCGTTATGCAATGAGTGCAACGGCTTACACGAAGTATAAGTCAACCGTTATTTGTACCGATGTCAGCGATGAACTAGCGGCAGCCATTAAAGAGAATGCGCCCGAAATTCAGGGTGTTGATATTGAAGAGGATACTATGCGTGTTTATACCCATCCAATTGAATTTTCACATATTTTAGGCTATACTGGGAAAGCTTCTGCAGATCAGTTGGAAGAGTTAAAAGAAAAAAATGCTTCCTATGAAGCTGGAGATGTGATTGGTAAAGCGGGTATTGAAAGTGCAATGGAGGAGGAATTACAAGGAACAAAAGGTGAAGATACCGTTTATCTTGATAGTCAAGGAACAATATTAGAAAC
>JBKTKK010000140.1:0-6013 GCA_047242405.1 Lachnospiraceae bacterium
CTTCCACAATCGTTCCATCTACATTAATCCATGCGGAGGTAACCGATGGGTTATAGACAAATGTTCCATCAGCAGAAAATTGTAGACGATCACAAACTTCCATATAATCAACAATTTCGATATTTGTAGCATACCAAGTATCATCGCGATGTCCTACCATCTTACAGAACTTCTCCATAAGCTCCCAATTGTTACGATCAGTAAATTCATAACTATGACCCCATACGTACATCATATATAAATACTGTGTTTTAAATAAACCGATAAATTGTTCACCTAGTTCTAATAGGTTATGATTATGGTGACAGGTAGCCTGCCATTCATAATAATTTTCCGGCATACCAAAATTATTGGAACTGCCGACTACTCTTGAGTAACGAATGCCAAGAGCAGGTAGAACATTTTCAATGTCTTTCGTATAAGAACCGTTTGGATAGGAGAGACCACGTACTGGATATCCTACGGCTGCTTCTAATAACTTTCGATCTTCTAAAACTTGTTCAACGACTTGCTCCATCGGACAACGGGCAATCGTTGGATGGGTATATGTATGGCAAGCGATTTCGTGGCCCTTATATAAGGTCTTAAATTCTTCGGGTTGAATACGATCCCAGTCTAATCCAGAATTTATATGGAAAGTACCTTTAATTCCATTTTCGTTAAAAATGGAAACGAGTCTTCTATCTTCCACGCGTCCGTCGTCATAGCTCATAGTTAAAACTTTATGCTTTCCTCCTGGAAAACACTTATATATATTTCTTAGCTTCTTCTCCATCTTTCTTCTCCTTTTACATTAGTTATCAATACTAATTAATAGTTTAAGCTTTTCTAATTTGTAATTCAATGGACAAAATTAATATTCTTATAAGTCGAAGATAGAATACTCCATTGTACCTTATATTTGTCCGTGTTATAGTATTTATTAATACTGTTCATAGGAAAAGTGCTGGATCATTGGTAGATAGGAGAGATATGGTATGAAAGAAATTCTATTTCAAAAAATGGAGAATCGTGCGGAGGGTGGATTTACAACTTGGGGAGCGCCATGGCCAAAGGGCGAAGTTAAAACAGATACGTCCTTTATGTTAGAGGCGGGTAATAAAACAGAAGTACCTTTACAGACAAGAATATCGGCATACTGGCCAGATGGTAGTATAAAGTGGTCTACCCATACGGCTCATATAAACGAAGCAATCGATTGTCTTACCTTAAAAACAATTGAAAGTAAGGAAGAAAAGACAGTGGAAGGCATCACAACGGAAGAGACAGATGATTTTATAAAAATCAATGCTGGTGTGACAACGGCTGTAGTTCCAAAGAGTGGAACGCATATAGTAGATGATTTAAGGATTCATGGTAGAAAAAGTGCTACCTATGGGAAACTTATTGCAATATTAGAAGAACGAAGACAGGACGGGGAAGTCGTTACGAGAAGAGAAGTGCCTTATACGGGTGAAATTAATGAAACGCGTATAGAAGAGAGGGGCCCATTAAAGTGTGTCATTCGTATAGACGGTAGCCATAGGAGTAAAGACCGATCAATTCTACCTTTTATTTTACGTCTTACATTCCACTATAATGATGATACAGTAGGAATTACTCATACATTTTTATACGATGGAGAGGAAGAAAAGGACTTTTTAAAAGGATTAGGGGTACAGTTTTCTTGTCCGTTACAAGGAGAGTTATATAATCGCCATGTTAAAATAGGGGGGGATTACGGCTACTTTCATGAGAGTATGAAACTTCTTCTAAGCTGGAGGCCTCGTGTTCCAGAAACGTTATATAAAGCACAGATAAGTGGAGAAAATTTAGTTTTAGAAGAAGAGGAAAATGCGTTAAAAGCATTAGATGACATTACAGTATGGAATAATTACCACATCTGTCAGGATAGTGCGTCCCACTTCGTAATAAAGAAACGAACGGCAAAAGAAAATTGCTGTTATATTGACGCGCTTCATGGCAATCGTGCCGATGGAAGTGCATCAATAGCAGGAAAAGAGGGTGGAATTGCTATAGGGATGAAAGATTTCTGGCAAAAGTATCCATCTGGGTATTGGTTTGATGATATAACAAAGGATGAGGCGCTTGTTACTGCCTGGATTTGGTCTCCAGAAGTCGAGGTTATGGATTTTAGGCATTATGATACGGAGGGGCATGCAAGTGCATATTACGAAGGATTTGATGAAGTATTAGCTTCTGCATACGGTATTGCAAATACAAATGAAATCATTATAAAAGGATACAATGGTAGCATTGCATCCGATGAATGCCTATCAAAGTTTTCAACACAGGTACAAAAGCCTTTGGTCATGCTCGCATCACCGGAATATTATCACGATGTAAAGGCCTTTGGTGTTTGGAGTTTACCAAAAAAAGAAACGGAAGCACAACAGTGGATGGAGGACCAGTTAAACCAAGCGATCGATTTTTATAAAAAAGAAATTGATGTTAGAGGATGGTATGGCCTGTTTAATTACGGAGATTTTATGCATACGTATGATAAGACAAGACATAGTTGGCGTTATGATATGGGTGGATATGCATGGCAAAATACCGAACTAGTACCAACTTTATGGCTTTGGTATGCGTTCTTACGAACTGGAAGAGAAGATATCTATACGTTAGCAGAGGCGATGAGCCGTCACTGTTCGGAAGTTGATACCTATCATTTTGGACCTTATAAAGGACTGGGCTCTCGTCATAATGTTCGACATTGGGGATGTTCTTGTAAAGAGCCGCGAATTGCTATGGCAGGACATCACCGTTTTTATTATTATTTGACGGGAGACCATCGTATGGAAGATATTTTTGATGATGTGAAAGATGGAGATTTTAGTACGTTAAATATTGATCCGCTTCGCCATTTTTATGATAAGGAGTCTATGGTATATAAAACACATGCTCGTTCCGGGCCAGATTGGTCTAGTTATTGTGCAAACTGGATGACAGAATGGGAAAGGCATAAAAATGATACATATAAAACCAAATTGACCACTGGAATTGCTGATTTAAAAACAATGCCATTAAAGTTAATTTCTGGTTCTAATTTTGAGTATGATCCGGAAACTTCCCATTGTCGTTATATTGGAGAAAATGCCAGTGGTGGTTTTTTGGTACATGGGAGTCCACAGGTTTGGTTTGAACTAGCCGATATGCTGGAAGACCCGGAATGGAATCAAATGATGGCGGACTATGGAAGGTTCTATTATTTGCCCAAAGAGTTAAAAGCAAAAGTCTCCAATGGGCTTGTGTCAACGGGTGGTTTCGCCTTCCCATATATGGCATCGGGTATGGCTGCATATGGGGCTAATTATTATAAGGATGAAAATTTAGCACATTGGACATGGAAATATTTGATTGAGGCATTAGCCCTGGAAGATGAAAATGGATTTAAACCAAATGTAGAAGAGAAAACAGCAAATCAGAAAAAGCTAGATGAAATTCCATGGATATCAACCAATTTTGCGGCGCAATGGTGTTTAAATGCTATTGTAGTTCCAGAGCTTATTGGAGATTATATGCCTACTACTATAGAAGAAGTGAAAAAAGAGAATTGGGTAGAAGCATTCTCTATTTAATAAAAAAGTGGGCTTGGAAATGTTAGACAAAAGGATTATACTCTTATAAGAAGAAGGATGGGAGGTTTGACAATTGATAAAAGATATGGTTTATAAAAGTCGCTCTTACCGTAGGTTTTACGAAGAACGGCCAATTACGATGGAGCAGCTAGAACAACTGGCTGATCTTGGCCGTCTATCACCAAGCGGGGGCAATAAGCAATATATTCGTTATGCTTTGGTATGCGAACCAGAAATGAATAAACAAGTCTTTCACTGTTTAGGATGGGCCGGTTATCTATCGGATTGGGATGGTCCCAAAGAGGGGGAAAGACCTGCTGGCTATATTATTCTTTTAAGAGATACAGAATTAAATGCTAATGTTTCCGTTGATGAAGGAATTGCAGCGCAAAGTATATTTTTAGGAGCTACGGAAATGGGGTTGGGCGGTTGCTACATTATGAATTGCAATCGTGAAAAACTTAGTGAGGTTCTTAAATTAGAGGATCAATTCGCTATTAGTATGGTTATTGCCCTAGGAGTTCCTAAAGAAGAGGTATTAATTGAAGACTTGCAACAAGATGGGGATTATAAATATTGGAGAGATGAAAATCAAGTTCATCACGTTCCTAAGCGTTTACTTGCAGATGTAATTGTGAAAAAGTTTTAATATAGTATAAAAATGGATAGCATAGGAGTTGGTCCTATGCTATCCATTTTTATGTTATGGAAAATTCTGTAGCTTATTATGATATGAAAATGTTCTTCAATGGAAATATTTTATTTATCGATATGGGATTATTCATGTTATAATAAAAATATAAAATGTTGATTTATGTCGATTTAAGAAAGGGACATAGGATGTGGAAATTTTTTTTAATTTACTTCTTAATTGTTAATATAATTTCTTTTGTTTATTTTGGGATAGATAAAAGAAAGGCGAAAAGAGGATTATGGCGAATTCCCGAAAAGACGTTATTTTTTCTAGCCATGATAGGGGGAAGTGTTGGGGCGATAGCTGGAATGTTTCTATTTCGTCATAAAACGAAACATAAGACTTTTACAATTGGAATACCATTAATTTTTTTCACGCAAATTGGTGGTGCAGTGTACTTCATGTTCAATATAAGGGGGGTATTATAAACTTTAGAAGTATTCTTAATTTGTTATAATAATTTTCTATCCAAATTGTTAGGCTTTCGATTTTACTATAATAAAAATAATTATGATAAGCGTCTAATTGGTAGGGGTTAGAAAGGATGTTATATGGAGGAATTTGTAAAATTAGAAAATGTAAGAAAAACTTACAGAATGGGAGAAGTTGTGATTCATGCCGTTGATGGAATTGATTTCTCCATTAAGAAAGGCGAGTTTGTAGTTATTGTTGGACCAAGTGGTGCAGGAAAGACTACGGTATTAAACATATTAGGTGGTATGGATACTGCAACGAGTGGTACGATTATAGTAGATGGGCAACATATTGAGAAGTTTACTGGAAGGAAATTAACTGCGTATCGTCGTGATGATATAGGCTTTGTTTTTCAGTTTTATAATTTAGTACCGAATTTAACAGCGCTTGAAAATGTTGAGCTAGCATTACAGATTTGTAAAAATCCATTGGATGCAAAATCAGTTTTGATCGATGTAGGATTGAAAGAACGTATGGGGAACTTCCCTGCCCAATTATCAGGGGGTGAACAGCAACGTGTATCAATAGCAAGGGCATTAGCCAAAAACCCTAAGTTATTACTTTGTGACGAGCCAACGGGAGCTTTAGATTATAATACTGGAAAGCAGATATTAAAGTTATTACAAGATACTTGTAGAGAAAGGAATATGACCGTAATTGTAATAACCCATAATTCTGCTATCGCACCCATGGCTGACCGTGTGATTAAAATTAAAAATGGAAAAGTTTCTTCCATGCGTATCAATGAAAATCCAATTTCAGTTGAAACAATAGAATGGTAGGAAAGATTATGAAGAAAAAAGCATTGAATAAAGATATAATAACAGAAATTAAAAAGAGCTTTAACCGTTTTATATCCATATTCTTAATTGTAGCCCTGGGAGTAGCCTTTTTTTCAGGGGTTCGAGCAAGTAATCCAGATATGCGATTGACTGCGGATACGTATCTGGATCAGTATTCTTTAATGGATTTAAAAGTAGTCAGCACCATAGGTCTCACTCATAATGATGTGGATGCGATAAAACAAATAAATGGAGTAGCGGAAGTCGAACCATCTTATACAATTGATGTTCTTACAGAGGCAGAAAATGATCAGCTTGTTCTCCAATTAATTGCAAAAACGGAGAAGATGAATCTTGTAGGTGTCAGTAAAGGTAGGCTTCCAGTTAATGCCTCGGAGTGTTTAATTGATGAAAGTTTGGCATCCTATTACGGTTATGAGATTGGCGATAAAATTACGGTAAAATCTGGAACGGATGACAGT
>JBKTKK010000141.1:0-5896 GCA_047242405.1 Lachnospiraceae bacterium
GGGATGGTATTTCAGAGCTATAATTTATGGCCCCATATGAATATTTATGAAAATATGGCGCTTGGTTTAAAAATTAGAAAAATGCCAAGGAAACAAATGCAAGAAGAAATTACAAATATGCTGAAGATGGTAAAAATGGAAGGCTGTGAAAAGAAATATCCATCCCAATTATCCGGTGGACAACAGCAAAGAATTGCAATTGCTAGAGCATTAGTATTAAAGCCTTCTCTTTTGCTACTAGATGAGCCGTTTTCAGCCCTTGATGCGAAAATAAGGGGACAAATGAGAGAAGAACTGAAACGCATTCAAAAAGAAGCTGGATTAACGGTGCTATTTGTAACCCATGACCAAGAGGAGGCTATGGCAATCTCAGATCGGATTGCAGTTATGCATCAAGGTAATATTGAACAAATTGCCAGGCCAACTGAAATATATGATAAGCCAAAGACAAAATTTGTGGCTAGTTTTATTGGGGAAATGAACTTTTTTGATATCGAAAATAAAGTTATGGCAGTCAGACCAGAGGATATTTTGCTTGCCGGGAAACTAGATAATAAGGAAACTGCTACGATAGAACAAATTATGATTTTAGGTCATTATGCGCAAGTATTAATAAAGGATAGCCAAACGAGTCAGGTAATAAAAGTATTCATTCCAAAAGAAGAGGTGGGGCGTTATATCGTTGGACAGGTAATTCAATATAAAATTATGAAATCGAACCAATATGAAAAGTAGGAGGATCAAAAGAAATGAAATGGAAACGTGTGTTATGTGGATTATTAGCAGGAGCAATGGTATTGGGCACAGTTGCCTGTGGAAAGGGAAACCAGGATGCTGAAAACCCAGAGGTACCTACCGTAACAATGTGGGGAACGGGAGGCCAAGAAGTTCGAGATGCGTTACAGGCAATTGCAGGTGAGTTTAACAAAGATCCAGAGTATAGCAAGAAGGCGAAATTAGAGATCCAATTTGTTGTCAGTGGCACAAGTGAGCAAAGTTTAACAGACCGATTGGCAGCGGCTTACAAAGCGGGGGAAACCGAAACAGACTTTGACTTAGTCGTAATTGACGATAGTGCAATAGCAGCGATTTTAGCTCAGACGAGTGAAGACTTTTTTGAACCAATCGATACTTCAAAATTAGAAAACTTTAACAATCTTATATTCAAAGAAAACATTATAGGGGATACGTTTATTCCATATCGTGGCACTGCGGTTTATTTGGCTTATAATTCTGAAACGGTTCCAAACCCACCAAAAACAGCCGATGAACTATATAAGTGGATTAAAGAGAACCCAGGCCGATTTGCTTATAATGATCCCTCAACGGGGAACTCGGGATTTTCTTTTGTTGCTAACACGATATACAATCAGTTACCCGATGAAGCTGCTATTTCTGCAGATACGAAATGGAAAACAGAATATGAAACAGAGTGGAATAATGCATTTCAACTATTAGAAGAATTACATCCATATCTCTATGAAACAGCTGGTAAAGTACAGTATCCAAATAAAAATGCAGGGACTTTAGAGTTATTGGCAAATAAGGAAATTGATATGTGTCCTGCCTTTGTAAACATGGTATTAACACAGAAGAGCATGGGTACCCTTCCAGAGTCCATTAAACTCGTACAGTTAGAAGAGTCGTTTTTAGGAGGACTTGCAGGCTTTAATATTCCTAAAATTGCAAAAGACAAAGAAGCAGCTTTAGCCGTAATTGACTATTACTTAAGTTATGAAGCACAGGCAATGGACTGGAATAAGATGTTTGCATCGCCGGTGGTAGATAGTACGAAATTAGAGAATTTAGAGCACGAAGATTGGCTGAATGAAACGAACTTGCAAACGATCCGTTATTTTAATATTGGCAGTTTAATGACCGATATTCGTACGAGATGGACAGAAGAAATTGGCTCTTTAGCAAAATAAGGTAGGGATAATATGGAGAAGAAAAAGGAAAGTAGGTGGCTGCCATATTTCATGGTAGTACCAGCTTTTACGGTGATGGCTTTCGTAGTGATTTACCCCATTTTTAATACTATTCTGCAGTCTTTTCAAACGGCAGATGGCAGTTTTACTTTACAGAATTATCAATATTTTTTTACGAGTATTGAAACATTGGAAAGTTTAATTTTCACTTTAATAGAAGCCCTTGCTACAATGGGGGTCGGGGTTGTTTTAAGTTTTCTATTGGCAATCTATTTAAGATTTTCGAAAAGCAAAATTTGTAAAATAATTGGCAAATTATATTTACTTCCTCGATTTATCCCTGGCATCGTGGCGGTTTATGCCGTAATGAATATCATAAAGGATGCAGGGTTTATCAATCGATTCTTACAATTGTTTGGAATTGTGTATAAACCTGGGCTCTTATACGATATGAAGGGGATTATTCTTTGTAACTTATGGTTTAACATTCCCTTTGCCACCATGTTAATCTCTGCATCTTTGTCAGCGGTAAATGATTCTTACATAGAAAGTGCGAAAGATGCAGGTTGTTCTTGGCTGGTAATTTTTAAACAAATTGTGCTGCCCCTTACCTTTAAGGATATAGTAGTAGCTGCAACCTTTATTTTAATGGGACAAATCGGATCCTTTACAATACCTTACTTAACCGGTCCGAATAATCCGAAAATGTTAGGAATTTTACTCTACCAGCAGGTAAATACGTACTTAGATTATCAAAGGGCAGCAGCCTTATCCGTTCTGATTTTCATAATTTGTCTAGGTGGGGCTATTAGTTATATTAAGACAAATATGAAAGAGGCTGTGTGGGAGAAGGGAAAATAATAGACAAAGGAGAAGGAATTATGATAGATACGAATATTCGATACAAAATTGCACAGCCATTGCTTCTTTCCGGTACGGGAAACACGAGGGAGTTGGGAAATTATTGCGGAAAAGATGGACGGAAAATAAAAATGAAAAAACTACTTCGCTCCGATAGTATTCATCAATTAACCGAAGGCGACAAACAAATATTAAGAGACTATGGTCTTGGGTGCATTATTGATTTAAGATCGGAACAAGAGGTTGTTGCACAACCATGTTCTATGCGAGAGGACGGCATTGATTATTATCATATGCCAATGGCAGATGGACTCCAATCCAATTCCTTGAGTTCTGCCAATCGTATGGCGGATATTTATATCCAATTGCTTGATAACTATGGCTTGCGTTTTATAGAAGTAATGCGAATAATTGCAGCACATAGCCATTGCACAGTATTATTTCATTGTGCCGTCGGAAAAGATCGTACCGGACTTATGGCTATGTTACTATTACTGATGGTTGGTGTTCCCTTTGATACCGTTATTGCTGATTATTGTGTTAGTGAAATAAATATGAAGGAAATTTTTAATACTCAATACAAATTAGCCGTAAATGCTGGGATTTATTTACCCGAATTCGCCTTTCGTTCCAATCAAGAAGAGATGATTTTAGCCCTTGCCCATCTAATTCGAAAATGGGGAGGTTGCAGAGGTTATTTAAATGCCCATGGATTTTCAGATAGGGAGATAACTGATTTACAAGAAAAGCTCTTACATTAATAAAAATGCGTTGTAGTCAAGCTACAACGCATTTTTATTTTGGTTTTTAAAGGTAGAATCGATTGCATGATGGGGACAGGCTGCTTTACAATCACCGCACCGGATACATTCCATGCTATTTGGTTTCTCATAAACGGGAATATTAAAATGACACGTTTTCTGGCATACTTTACATCCAGTACATTTTTCTTTATTTACACCGAAACGATAAAAGGCGATGGGATTAAACAGCCCATAAATCGCGCCGAGGGGACATAAATAACGGCAAAATGGTCGATATACGATGATGGATAAGAAAAGCAAGAAAAAGAGGACTCCCATCTTCCACCAAAACAAGCCGCCAATGGCACTTCGCAACGTAACATTCGTTATCACAAGAGGAATACCTCCACTTAAAGTTCCAGAGGGACAAATATATTTACAAAACCAAGGATCCCCTTGACCAAGGAAGTCTACTGCTACAAGAGGGAGGATAATGACCGTGAGAACGAGTATCATGTACTTTAGATATTTTAAAAACCCATCCCCAGGCAGGCGTTTTATTTTCTTTGGAAAGGGAATTTTGTATAATAAATCTTGTACGAGACCAAAGGGACATAAAAATCCGCAGACAAAGCGTCCCATAATGGCTCCGAAAAATAAGAGAAACCCTGTTACATAAAAGGCCATTTTATAATCTCTACTTCCCAGTACCGCTTGCAAAGAGCCAATGGGGCAAGAGCCCAGGGCCCCTGGGCAGGAATAGCAATTTAAGCCAGGAACACAAAGTGCTTTCGTCTCTCCTTTGAATATTGTTCCCTTTGTAAAACCGATTAAATATCCATTGGTTATGGCAGTAAAAGCGCATTGTGTTATGAGCCGAATATTCCTCTTTAATTTTGAAACAAACTTAACCAATTCCGATACACTCCAGACATATATTAATAGCTTTATGAAACACTGTGTCCACTTCTCCCCGCACCACACCAAGGAGGATAAATAGGATGCCAAGTAATGTAAGAAGGACAGCTGGTAAATATTCAAATCGATTCGTTTTTTGCATTTATTTCCTCCAACTTTTGTTCAATGATGGATATCCAGGTTGCTTTATCACGTGAGCCAGAGAGGGAAGAACCAATGATGTTCCCTTCCTTATCTACAAATAAAGTTTCAGGTACTGCAGTGACATATTTTAATTTCGCTTGAAGTAGGTCCTCGCTAGGCAAAAGATGCGTATAATTTGCCTGAGTTTGTGCTACAAGTTCTTTCGCTGTTTCTACCTGGCTGTCAGAAATTTCACCATTGCGATCTAAGACATCCAATACGATACCGATTACTTGAACCCCTTTTTCTTTGTATTCTTCTGCAATTTCACCAAGTTCGGGCATTTCTCTTAAGCATGGACCACAAAAGGTCCCCCAAATATTAATCATTGTAAGATCATAATCAGCAAAAATTTCTTCGGTTACTTCATTGCCGTCTAAATCTATGGATGAAAAATTAGAAAAACTAGGTGTGTCAAAATTTACTTCTGATTGGTCAGCTACCGATTCATTTTGAATTGTGGTGGGGGATATGGTAGGGGTTACTTCCTGTGTGCCGCAGGCTGCCATGGTAAGCATAATAGTTCCAATTGCGAAAGGCATGATTAATTTCTTGTTTTTCATAAGGGCTCCTTTTTTCTTTCGTCGTGATTTTTTGGGGGTAAAACAACTTTATTTCTACTGTAATCATAACGGTTGACCTTCGTAGTTGTCAATATATCTACTTCTTTTTGATAAAGTTCTTTTTTTAGCTTGTATCTAGTTGCAAATAAGATGCAAGTTTTTAAGCATAACTATAAATATGCTTAAAATATGATGGAAAATATTGTGTATTATTAATAATTAAAAAAATTAACAATATCAAATATGACGAAAATAAGAAGATGAATTATACAAATGAAACGAAGATAGAAGGAATTTCTTTTATTTGCAAAATGTGGAAGTGGGTCATATAATACAAGTGTAAGGAAAACGATTCAATGATTTATAATCCAGGAGGGATTGCTATGTTAAGAAAATTTGTGAAATGTGTAAATACAGAGGATAGATTGGCTATGTTAGAAAGAACGTCTGTTAAAGATTGGACTTCGAAAGAATTGGATTCGGTGTTGGATATTATAGGGTTCGGTGAGATTAGTAAAGACATATCAGACGAAGATAAATTCCAGACAATTTGGAGTAATCTTGCTACAAGAAAAGTAGCCTAAGCGATAAGCTACGATAGTAGCTATGAGCTTGTGGGTGGCGATTTAGCAGAAATCTGCTTGAATAAAATACATGAAGGGGGCGCATAAATGGCGCCCCCTTATTCATTACATAATAC
>JBKTKK010000142.1:0-5856 GCA_047242405.1 Lachnospiraceae bacterium
GGACACCCTGATTAAGAGTCAGGTGCTCTACCAACTGAGCTAGAAGCGCTTATTTCTTGTCTTTTTTTCGCGACAAAAAATATTATATACGAAAATAAGCAAAATTGCAAGTACTTTTTTTATTTTTTTATAAGTATTTTTTCACTTACCACTCCTACTATTTAACCCACTTAATATCTCTTTCCTATTTTTCTTTTACATTTCTAACTATAAAAAACAGCGCCCCTTTATTTGACTTCTTATGTTCCAATAAAAGGGGCACTTAATTCATGGTTTATGTGTTCTGATTCTGTAATTAACTTATGTTATGAACGTCGTAGTTTTCTATAAGCACATCCTAGTAGGACAACGCCACCTATCATTAATGTGATTATATAAAGTAATACAGCGTTATTATCTCCTGTATTTACACTTTCACCATTATTAGATGTATTATCATCCTCTGGATTAACTGGATTGTTAGACGTTTGTAATGCACCTATTGCATTCTCTAAATTTACTATTGCTTCTTCTATATCACCTTGAGAAGCTAGTGGATTATTAAAGATATTCTGTGCATTAATCAATGCTTCTTGGAAAACTGCATAGCTTTCTGCTGTATAGTCTGCTTTTTTATAACCATCAGCTAATTGCAACAGTTGTTCTAACGAAGTCTTGTCTGCTAAACCAGTATCTCCGTTATCCGTGTCACTTTCTCCACCTTGGTTTCCGTTATCTGTGTCACTTCCTCCACCTTGGTTTCCGTTATCTGTGTCACTTTCTCCACCTTGATTTCCGTTGTCCGTGTCACTTTCTCCACCATGGCTACCGTTGTCTACGTCTGATGTCTCTACTTGATTTCCACCATTTCCAATAACAACTTCTACTGGTGTTGGATAATTCATTATACTAATATCTTCTGTTTTGGTTCCTTTGACAACTTTCAATGAGTTTTCTACCACACTAACTCTTGCTGTTACACCATTTTTATCTGTGGTTTCTATCGATACATTTCCCAACTGTAAAGAATCTTCTGTAAATAATGGATTTTTTCCCGCAATATAAACGTTTAACATACCTGTATTTTTATTATAACGATATTCCATTACTTTTCCTTCAATTCCCTCTTGGAATGTAAAAGAAACTGAAAGCTCATCTAATTTAGCTGCTTCTACTTTCAGGCTAAGTTGAAGAGAAGAAGTCTTCTCTCCTACTGCCTGTGGTAATGTAACTACTACTGCTGTCTTTTTTCCATTTACTTGTAAATCAATAGATTCTGTTTCTGCTGCTAATATCTGCATTGGCAGTATGGCGATAAATACGAACACTGCCATCATTATAGGTATTAAATATTTTTTCATGTTCTACCCCTTTTATCGCTTTAATTATTTGTTGCTTGTCAATTCAATTTCCGGAAGAGATTCAGGCATTACCTTAAATAAGGAATCACTTACTAATCTTTGTCCTTCATTTGTTTGTGCATTATTTACACGGTAAAGTTCTGCACGTACATTTTTAACGGAAGATAATTCTATCTCTCCATTTGTCGGCTCAATCCAATAAATCCATGTACCATCTGCTACATCTTGGATTTCACCTTCCGCTGGAAGATCCGCTAAAATAATTTGTTGGGCCACTAAAGCGCCTTCTTCATCTGTACCACCAACAATATTACCGTCTTGATCATACAGCAACACTACGTTATATACAGGATTTCCTTTATATGAACCTGTAAAGATAACAGAACCTGCTGGAATCACATCTGTTTCATTTTGTCCATACTTGTAATCATTCGTTAACTTTCCAATTGCTACGGTACCATCATTCGCATCTCTAAAATCTACGTTATCACCTGTTATACCAAGTATATCTAATTCAGAAATTGATACTTCATATCCACTTTGGTCTTTAATAACAAGTTTGACTGCTGTAGTAGCATAAGTGCTTACATACTTATTATCGCTATTTTCAAAATATACCGTTTGGATCGCATCATCCGTAAATGTACCGGCTTTTACACTTACCCAATCATTATTTTCACCACGAACATAGATTTCATAGTCATTAATAAGATTACCTGCATTAGCCGTGTATTTTAATCCTGTAATTACAAGTTCTTGATTAAACTCCACAACGATTTCTGAATTTTGACTAGCAACACCTGTATAAGTAGTTTCTATTTTATTGTCAATTACTCGATTAATCGATGCTTCTACCTCTGGACCACATGGCGTCTGTTCTGTACCATTTCCACTTTCTACTTCATCTACATCTTTTAAGTTAGTAGTTACGGTCCAGAATGTTTTTGCAAGACTTCCATCATGTTCAATCTTTATCGGTTCTAATGTCTTCACTGCAGAACGATTTAAGTATTTATCAATTACTGTAACTTCATATGTAACCACACGGTTGTTCATAGTTGTTACATGATCCGAAAATGTATTACTTGTTGTAAATCCTACTACTTGTTTTTCTACTACTCCACCAGAAATAGTGCTACGTGTAATTTCATATCCAAGTACATCATCCGATGGTATTATCTTAGAACTTAAAGTAAAATCAACTTGATTTGGCACATTTGGATTAACTTTTGCCGAAGTACTATCACCAACTGCTTGTACCGTTTCATCTAAGTTACTTCCACTATTTTCTAAACGATATACACGTGAATCATCATTCACATAATAAATTGCTCTTGTTTCTTTTTCGAATTGTTCTGCATATGCTTTTGTTGTTTCATCTGGTGTGAAGCCCCAACGTTCAAAAAAGTCTAAAATATTCTTCTCTGCTGCTGCAATTGCAAGTCTCATAAGGTCTTGGTCCCTATTTCCAGATAAGACTAAAGCAACATTACCAGGCATTGGTGCTTTCTTTACATTCCTTGCATAAGTATCAACTCTAGCAAAGAATAAGTTGTTTAACTGTTCTTCATATGTATCATACGTTTTGTAATTATATCCTGTATCATATGCCAGGTGTAATTGCCAATACATACCCAATTGAACAAATACATTAGAGGAATATCCTTTAGTACCTGATGTAACTTTAGCATATATATCATCATAAACAAAACGAACACTAGAATTATCATCTTTTGCTTGTGCAAGTTGCGCAAAATAGTTGTTTGTTATTTCTGCGATTGCATAAGCACCTTGATTAATATTATGTCCAATTTCATGGGCAATTCCCCAACCAAAGTATTGGCCGCTAATATACTTGCCCTTTTCATCGGAAACGACAGGTACTCCTCCCATCATACCCTTTGATTCATTCCATTCGATACCGATATGATTTCCCGCTGCATACATAAATGCACCAGCGAACATTCTTTGATAACGAATATTTAAATGTCCCTTTGGTAGACGATTAATATCATCCGCTGCACTATTGTTTAATCCTTTATGTTGATAGAATAAATGCATCATATCTTCCATAGCTTGCATAGATTCTAACAACTTTTCCGCACGTGTTGCCACATCTCCATTTCCTACACCAGCTAACACTTGTTGGGCAGGTATCGATAGCATCATAGTATTTAACATGATGTCCGTGGCTCCAAGAATACAATTCTTTGCATCATATTCATATTGAACATTTACATTTTCAGAAGATTGATGCTGTTGACTATGGGTCTCTTCTATACGGTTTACATATGCATCTAATGCGGTGATATAAGCTTGTGCTCTAGCTGTTTTCTCTTGTTCCTCTGTTACATTATATAAGTCAAGAGTTGGTACTTGTACACCACCACTAACACGGACCGCATATCTATCGTTTATATTATTTCCAGTATACTGTATGTATAAAGCACCACCTAACTCACCATCAACTGTTGCTATTTGGGGAATTATGATTTCGTTTCTTCCAACTTTCAATGTTGCTACCACTTTATGCATAGCACTAGATTCTGCATGGTATTGCGTTGCTACAAGTTGCAGATTTGTATTATCCCCTGTCTTTTTGCTATTATGACCAACATAGATTACAACCTCTTCCCCTGCTGCTGCTGTAATTCCAAGTGGTTGCCATGCATTTAATCCAGAAAATCCGCGATTTGTATCTTTTGTAGTAATCGTATTATGAATTTCTAAAGACTTAGAAAGATTTTGTTCATTTAGAATATATTCTGCTGTTTGAAGTTCTTTTTCTAAAGCTTCTTTTTCAAAATGATATTCACCACTATATTCATCCGGAGTATTTAATCTTGTCCTTAGTCCATCAATTGTATCTTGATTTACATCTTTTCTAAGTACAGTGTGAAGATCGTCTGAATACAATTCCATAATTTCTTCTTTAATTGTATCATATTCATAGAAATATATTTCGGAAATTGTAATTGTTCCACTTGCCACAGCACGAGCAAGACCAAGTTGAATTTTCTTTGCTTGTATAGGAGCGGAAAGTTTCAACATATAATAAACTTTTCCATTCAAATCTTGCTTTCTCTGAACAGAAATATGATCTTTATCTAGATATGTTTCTTCTCCTTGCTCATTCCAATATCTAATTTGAGCATAACCATAATTTGGACTTTGTGGTGTTATTTCTTGGATAGCCATTGTATCAATCGTATACGTTTGATCAAATTCAACTACTACACCATTATTACCCAGGTAATTATAACCACCAGAGTCCCAGCTTGCCAAATTAAAATAAGAAGTTGGGTTGCTATCTACAATACCCCATGCACTACTTGAATTCGCATCTAATGGACTATCTATCATTTGACCATTTTTCACAACCGCACTAATAATATGTTCACTTACTTGCCCTTCAACCGGCCTATTAATTACTTTATATTTTGGCATTACTGCCGGATCAATCGATGTTGTTTCTGCCACTGAAGTTATAGAAGGTTCACTTTCTCCTAAATCATTTACACCTGTTATATACACCTGATAAGATGTCTTATCTTTTAACCCTGTAATAGTATAGTTATTGGTTAAAATTCCTTCAATCTTTGTATATTCTACACTACCTTTTTCTCTATAATACAGGTTATAGCTATCTGTGTCTTCCATGGCCTTCCAAGAAGCTTGAATAGACATATATTTTCCTATTATCGTTAAGCCATCTGGCTTTGGCGGTTTTTCATTTGTAACTGGAATGGCATCTACAGCAGGGCTATATCCACTTCTCCATGTACCGTTTATAGATTGCACTTTAACTTTGTACACTTCTTTGTTAACAAGCTTTTCTTCTCCAAATTTGGTTACTACTAATTCATTGCCTGTTACTCGATGAACTTCTTCCGTTCCATTATGTTCAATAGAAACCTCATATCCCGTTACATTTACACTTGGAGTCCATCTTACTGTAAAAGTTTTGTCTCCTGCTACTATAGCTACATTCTCAGGAATATCCATGACTGGTGCTGGAATACGATTTTCCATACCATTTACAAATTCAACTTTAGAAATTTCCGCTAAATTATTATTATTTTTTACACCAGTAATCTTAATACTTACTTTTTTAACAGCAATCTGTTTTCCAAGATTAAGTTCAATTGAACCATCTTCCTTAACCTCTACTGTTACCCCACTATTTCTTAATAGGAAATTCACTTCGCTTTGCACAGGAAATGTTTCTGTTACCGTTTCCCCATTTTCATTTACATATTCAAGAGTAATTTCTCCGCTTGTGATGGGATTTTCTTTATCTGTTCCAATTACTAGTCCATCAATACTTCCAGCTTGTTGTGCAATTTCAAAATCTAATGTAATTGGATTTGTTTGTGATATCGTGTCATCTGATGTTAATGTGACTGAACTATCACCTTTTAATAAACTTTCTAAATCACCTTCAACCTGAACGTTATCTTGCGTATTTACACTAATTGCTCCTGCTGGAATTTTTTCTTCAATAGAAGCTATTGTA
>JBKTKK010000143.1:0-5406 GCA_047242405.1 Lachnospiraceae bacterium
AACAAATACTGGCTTGCTAGTTCAGAATTTGGAGGAGAAGATTCTATTTCACCAGCAGACCGTGCACCAATCTTAAATTTAAACCCAGATCAATCGACGGAAAAAGCAACTTTAATTACGGCTTGTGAAACAGTAGCAAAAGAACAGGCATTAAAGTTTATTACCGGAGAGAAAGATTTTGAAAAAGATTGGGATACTTATGTAAAGACAATAAAGGCGGCAGTAGACGACTTTGATGGGACATTAAAAATGTTGAATGAAAATTCAGTAAAATAATATCAAGCAAATACAGAAAAAGGACATCGTCATAATGACCATGTCCTTTTTTTATTCATGTCCCTTGTGTTTTCATCTTGACTTCCCTTCGATATGTATTGGGCGAGGTACCAAAGCGGCGTTTAAATAATCGGTTAAAATAGGCCTGACTGGAAAAACCAGCCTGGTCTACAATGTCTTTTAATTTCGTATTTGTTGTTCCCATAAGCTCTGCTGCATATTTTAACCGTTCCTCGTTTAGGTAATCATTAAAGTAAAATCCGGTCTGCTGATGAAAGATATTACCGAGATAGGAGGGATGCATGTTCAGTTTGGCAGCCATTGTCTTTAGGGATATTTCTTTGTTGGAAAAATCATGGACAGCAGCCATGACTGCATCGACACAGGGGTAACGATTCTTTTGCAATTCCTGTCTCTTTAATAAGATGTCTTTCATACCGAGAATAAATTTCTTTACATATGCTTGTATTTCTTTCGTTTGGTGTCCATCACAAACAATGGAAGATAAAAGCTTTATGAGTTCTCTTCCCGGTGTTTGTTCAAGAGGAATTTGGGATATCCCCCAACCAACAATGGCAAGCTCATAACTCATACATTTCGCAGCAGTTTTTGCATCCAAAATAAGTTGCTCCATGTCCTTTATATACTGCTCTTCATCAAAGGTTAAATAATCTTGTTCAATCATACGAGAGATATTAAGGGGAATGGAAAAATCTTGGCACGTAACGCAAGTCATTTCTGTGTATTTTAAATACTGGTGTTTAAAGGCGTTGCGGTAGCTGATACGAACGTCTTCGTAATTATTTACCGTATTTCCTACCGAAACAAAGAATGGGAAAGCTAGAATCGGTCTCATCTTATCGATATCCGATAGGAATCGATGGATGTGAAAAGCGCCGCTGTGATTGCTTATGATACAGACGAGGCAATACGGTGTTTCAAAATAGAAATGGCTTAAATAGGATCCGACAAAGAGTGATAATAAGTAATCAAAAAGTTGAGACATTTTTTGGCTATCTTTTGTCGTTGTTGAGAAAATTAGAACGGTGTAATTGTCTAGTTGAAGATTGATACCTAACATAGAGGCGCGTGTATAGAATTCGTCTTCACTCAACGTCCCCTTTACCCAGTTTTCTACAAAATTGCTACGGAACGTTAGCATAGTGGAGCCATAGAGATCGGACAATTCATTTCGCTCCTGTAAATGTTCCACAATTGCGCTTATGGATTCTGAAAGTTCATCGGGATTCAGTGGCTTTAATAAATAGTTTTCTGCGCCATTACGCATGGCGGAACGCACATAATCAAACATATCATAAGCGGATAATACGAGGATTGAAACAAGTGGATTAAACTTTTTAACTTCCTTTATTAACTCAATTCCGCTTAGTTGTGGCATAGATATGTCAGTAATTAAAAGATGGGTAGGATGGGTCTTCAAATATTCCAAAGCAAGTATCGGATTAGTTGTTGTAAATACAATCTCTAAGTTAAACCCGGACCAGTCAATGGCAGTTTTTAATCCATCTAGTACAAATTTTTCGTCATCCACAAGAACTACTTGATACATGAAATGAATTCCCCCCCTTTCTATAATATAAACTATAGATTCATACTATAGGAAATTATAATATAAGTCAAGGCAAGAAGCGACTAAAATTAGCAAAGTATTATAAAAAAACTGCGTATAATGAGCGGATATATTCATAAATAAATTTAAAAAATACAAAAAGTTTGAATGATTACTATATAAGTTGCACAGTTCATGAATTATAATTGATGTAGATGAAAGCAATAGAAATAAAATGTATCAAAAGCAAGGGGAGGGAATCAATGACAGGGAGGGCAAAAGTAATAAGACAGAATAAAAAAATCATACGCAAGCAGATTTACGAATACCGATGGGTATATGTTCTAGGTATGCCTGGATTGGTATTGTTGCTGCTATTTTCTTATTTACCAATGCGAGGACTCATAATGGCCTTTCAGGACTATAATCCACATCTTGGTATACTAGGGAGTCCATTTGTTGGCCTAAGACATTTTAAAACACTGTTTCAAGATCCTAAATTTTACAACATGTTAAAAAATACGCTCATAATTAGCGGATTATCTTTACTCACGTTTCCAGCACCAATTATCTTGGCTTTAATCTTAAACGAAGTTCGTAATGCAAAATTCAAAAAATTTATACAAACGTCCATCTATTTGCCTCATTTTCTATCCTGGGCAATTGTGGCAAGTTTAACCTTTTTCTTATTATCTACCGAACAAGGTTTTATAAATAAGCTTGCTCTTTATATGGGGGATAAGACAACGGCTTATTTATTTAGTAAAAAATGGATTTATCTAATTATTGTTTTACAATCCCTCTGGAAAGGCCTTGGGTGGGGATCCATTGTATATTTGGCTGCAATATCAGGGGTAGACCAAAGTCTTTATGAGGCTGCAAAAATGGATGGCGCAAACCGTTTCCAATGTATGGGGAAAATTACACTCCCAAGCATTATGCCTACAATAGCAGTTATGTTGATTTTAAAAATGGGTTCAATCATATCAGTGGATTTTGAACAAGTATTTTTAATGAATAACGCAATGGTAAAATCTCAATTAGAAGTTTTCGAAATCTATATTTTTAATAATGGCATCGCTACCGGAAGCACGCAATACTCCTATACGACAGCAATTGGTATGTTTAAGTCTGTCATTAATACGGCACTTGTTATTTTTACCAACTGGATTACAAATCGTAAAGGTTACGAGGGGGTTATGTAAAAGGAAGGGGGAATAAAATGAATGCTCGAAATTTAAATGTCGATGGGCAAGAGTATAAAAGACTGCAAAGAAAAAAAATGGGAATGCGGGCAAAAGAAAATATCTACCAATCCATATTGTGGATTTTGTTACTTCTACTTGCCATGACGATGATTTTACCATTCTTATATGTGGTAGTATTATCGTTTACCGATGCAACGGCCTATGTAGCAGGGGAGTTTTCCATTTGGCCTAAAAAGTGGTCGACAGAAGCTTATAAGCTAATATTAAGTGGTTCTGGATTTCTGAATGCACTAAAATCGACACTTTTTATTACTTTAATTGGCACACCATTAAGTGTTATCTGTAATGCAGGATTGGCTTATATGCTGTCGAAACCGATACCAGGGAAAAAGTTTTTTAATAAGTACGTCATGTTTACAATGCTATTTTCTGCAGGTATGATTCCTAATTTTATGAACATTAAATCATTAGGATTAATTAACAACTACTTTGCCTGCATCTTACCGGCTGCCTGCGGGGCTTGGTCTGTTATGGTTATGCGTTCTTTTTTTCAATCACTGCCCGTGGAATTGGAGGAGGCAGCCAAAATCGATGGTTGTGGTCAACTACGAATTTTTGGAATCATTGTGATTCCCCTATCAAAGGCAATGTTAGCAACTATGACATTATTCTCTTTTGTGGGTTACTGGAATACGTATTTTAATTCCATTATGTATATGACTTCTTCTACAAAATCTACCTTGCAGGTTTATGTACAAAAAATCGTACTTTCTTCTACCATTTCAGATGTGGTTGATTTACAAAATGAATTGGCAAATACCGTTCCGCAAGAAGTAATGCGTATGGCAGCAGTCGTTGTTGTTGTTCTGCCGGTACTCATCATTTATCCATTCCTGCAAAGATATTTTGAATCTGGAATGATGGTTGGTGCAGTAAAGGGCTAATTATAAAAAATAGGAGGATGATTATGAAAAGAAAGAAAATCTTTGCACTATGTTTGGCTACCATTTTATTAAGCGGCTCCATCCTAGGGTGTGGGGACAAAGGGGTAAGCAGTGGGGATACAACAAGTAAGGCAGTGACGGATCACACAGAAAAGGATCCCTCTGGAGACGAGACAAAAAAAGCAGAAGGTAGAATGAGTATTTCGCTTATTGGAATTGACTGGGGGTATGGTCCGAAATCAGGCAGTGAAATGGAAGTGTATTGGGAAGACCTCTTTGATGTTGATTTAGAAATTGAATGGGTAAACTACCAAGATTATGATCAAAAAGTAAACACCTTAATTGCTTCGGGGAGCCAGCCTGATGTGGTACAGATTAATAAAGTAAATGGTTCGTATTATTACCCCATCTTTACTCAGGCCATTGATGCAGGCGAATTTGTAGATCTATCGGAATATATAAATGGTGAGGATGGTTTGGCCAAGACAAATGCAGTCATGAAAAATTGGGATCAATCCATGTGGGATCAGTCAACTTATAATGGTGGTGTTTATATTTTACCAAGATCAAAGGCAGAAAGTGGTCAGCAGTCGGGAATTGAAGTTCGAAAGGACTTAATGGAAAAATATAATTATACCGAAGAACCGAAGACAATGGATGAATTAAAAGATTGGCTTATAGGTTTATCCAAGGCAGCCAGTGAAGGGGAAGGAAGAAAAATCTTTGCGCTTGATTTCTATGGGGATGATTTTATGAATGACCGGGTAAAGGCCTTTGCCATTGCTTTTACAGGGCAGACCGATTGGTCCGTTGATGAGGACGGAAACTTTACCTACATGCAGTTTTCCGATAAGTATATTGACTTCTTAAACTGGATGAAGGCCTTATATGAGGCAGAAGTATTAGATCCAGAATTTGCCCTCGGAAATGCAGATACTTCGAAATTTAAGGCTGGTAACTCCGTTGCATATTTAAATGCATGGTATAACTTTAATCAGTCGGAAGATTTAACGAGTAATAAAATTTTTGATAAGAATACTCCGGATACGTATGAGGCGTGGGAACTGATGCCGGTGAAGGGGCCAGAAGCCTATACCGTTAGTCCGAATTATACGGACGTAGATTCTTGTATCGCAATTAGTGCAAATTGTTCGGAAGAAAAGATTCAAAAAATATTAGAAGTTTTTAACGGGACGGAAGAGACCCATCCAGGATATAATGAATTGCTAAGCGATGGGGTAGAAGGAGTTCATTACAAGTTATTACAAGACGGAACGAAAGATACGTCCGATACGACAATGGGACAAAAGCGTACCGAAGGTTATGTCGGTGCTTGGAACCAAATCTTTTTAAAGAAAGATGCAGACCAGTTAACCGATAAGTTTATGAGGCCTGGGGCAAAGAGATG
>JBKTKK010000143.1:5416-5819 GCA_047242405.1 Lachnospiraceae bacterium
GAGATGTTCCGATGAGAATATCGAAAGAGCAAAGGAAGTAAAGACGTTCGTGTATAAAAACTTAGAAGAGACAGGAATGAAAAATGCAATTACAAACTTACAATCTGAAACGTATAACAATCAGTGGGGCGTATTAACGGATGATGTAAATACGATGTGCACTCAGTATGTCATGGGGCAGATTGATGAAACCGTTTGGAAGGAGTTTATAAAGGATTTAGTAGATTCGCCCGATTATAAGGCAATTCAAAAAGAGTTCAAAGCAGCAGCAGGGAAATAAGCAAAATGCTACCGATATGAGATTTGTTCCATATCGGTAGTTTTTTTAATTATTTTGTTTTAAATCTTCTGGCAAAACTGGAGGAATTTTAAAGGTAATTTTAAATCCAGTGTGATTGCTTCC
>JBKTKK010000144.1:0-5775 GCA_047242405.1 Lachnospiraceae bacterium
GTAATTAAGGCAAAAAGTCACTTGCCAATTATTGTAGACCCAAGTCATGCTACCGGCGTCAGAGATTATGTTGAACCATTAGCCAAAGGTGCCATTGCCACGGGAGCCGACGGATTAATGATTGAAGTTCATCCCTGCCCTGCCTGTGCCCTATCCGATGGACCGCAGTCATTAACCTTTGACCAATTTGATTCCCTGTGTGAACGATTACGCCCTTACGCAGCATTATCAGGAAGGAAATTTTAATGGAAATTACAATTGGTTTTATTGGGCTTGGTCTCATTGGGGGCTCTATTGCAAAGGGGATCAAGCGTATACATCCAGAATATAAAATTATGGCATATGCCAGAAATCGTACTACGTTAGAGGATGCCAAAAAGGAAAACACCATTGATTTCATACTAGATGAAATTAATGAAAACATATCTTTCTGTGATATTATTTATTTATGTACCCCTGTAGCATTTAATGCGCAGTATTTAAAGGCAATCAAACCTTTTCTTTCCCCTACCTGCATCATAACAGATGTAGGTAGCACAAAGACCAGTATACATAACGAAATTATAAACTTAGGATTAGAAGAACATTTTATCGGTGGTCATCCTATGGCAGGGTCAGAGCGTACCGGATATCATAATTCTACCGACTATCTACTTGAAAATGCCTATTATGTACTGACACCTGCCTTAAAAAGCAAACAAGAAAATTTGGACACGATACAACAATTGGTACAAGAATTAGGAGCCCTTCCAATTGTGCTAGATTATAAAGAACACGACTATGTAGTGGCAGCAATAAGCCATTTGCCACATATTATTGCTTCAAGCTTAGTAAATCTCGTGCGGGATTCGGATACGAAACAGCAGACAATGAAGCAGGTAGCTGCAGGTGGATTTAAAGATATTACGAGAATTGCATCCTCATCCCCTATTATGTGGCAACAAATCTGTATGTCAAATCGTGATAATCTAGCAAACATTTTAAAAGATTACATTGCCAAATTAAATTCTACTCTTCATGACTTAGAATCCGAGGATGAGCAGGCAATCTATCAACTATTTGAAACCTCCGGTGAGTATCGCAATTCTATAATCGACAAACCCACTGGTCTTTTCAATAAAGAATATTCCATATATTGTGATATTATTGATCAGGCAGGTGCAATCGCAACCATCGCGACAACCCTTGCGATTCATCAAATTAGTATTAAAAATATTGGAATTATTAATAACAGGGAGTTTGAGCAAGGTGTGCTTAAAATCGAATTTTATGAAGAATCAGCTTGTAAAGATGCTGCAGAAATTTTAAAGAATTGTCATTATCAATTATTTAAACGATAATGAACAAGTCCATCTTCGGACAGATAGGAGTTATATGATATTCAGAAAAACAAACTCTCTTTGTGGAGAAGTCAACATACCTGGTGATAAGTCCATATCCCATCGATCCATTATGTTTGGATCAATTGCTTCAGGCATTACGGAAGTTCATAATTTTTTACAAGGTGCTGACTGTCTTTCCACCATTTCTTGCTTTAAAGAAATGGGCGTAGCGATCGAAAATCATGGTTCCTATGTCGTAGTCTACGGAAATGGCTTACACGGGTTAAAAAAGCCAAATTGTATATTAGACTGTGGGAATAGCGGAACTACAACTAGACTCATTTCTGGGATTTTAGCTGCACAAAATTTTGATGTTACGATTACTGGCGATGCTTCAATCAGAAAAAGACCTATGCATCGGATTATAGAACCACTCACTTTAATGGGTGCTGATATCACTAGCATCAATGAAAATGGTTGCGCTCCTCTTTCCATTCGGGGAAAAAGTTTAAAGGGAATTCATTATCACAGCAAAGTAGCAAGTGCTCAAGTGAAATCAGCCATTTTGCTGGCAGGCCTTTATGCAGAAGGAGAAACAAAGGTTTCAGAGCCTTATGTCTCCAGAAATCATACCGAATTAATGTTGAGAGGATTTGGAGCAGCAATCCGAACGGAAAAAAATACTGCAATTGTAAAACCGACTTCTCATTTATTTGGACAAAAAATAATCGTACCTGGCGATATATCTAGTGCCGCTTACTTTATCGTTGCTGGATTAATAACCCCTAATTCTGAAATTTTAATCCAAAATGTAGGCATTAATCCTACAAGAGACGGAATCATCCAAGTCTGTCGGAATATGGGAGCTGATATTACCTTACTGAATTGTACGGAAGAAGGTGGCGAACCAAAGGCGGATCTATTGGTACGTTCGAGCAACTTAAAAGGGACAATCATTGAAGGCGAAATAATTCCTCGATTAATTGATGAGTTGCCCGTTATCGCCTTAATGGCATGCTTCGCCGAGGGTGAGACGATTATTCGTGATGCAGCAGAGTTAAAGGTGAAAGAATCAAACCGAATTGAAGTAATGGTTAAGAATTTAGCTGCCATGGGTGCTTCTATCACCGAAACAGAGGATGGTATGCGTATCCATGGAGGTGCCCCCCTTCATGGCGCAATTATTGATTCAAAAGCGGACCATAGAATTGCTATGACATTCTCTATTGCAGGATTAAATGCCTCTGGAGAGACCGAAATTTTAGGTGCCGATTGTGCGAACATTTCTTATCCAACTTTCTATGAGGACTTAATGAAACTTAGGAAGTAATAAATAAAAGGAAATAAAAGTTTTTGAAGAACTTTTATTTCCTTTTATTTTTGCCTATTCTATTATAACGTTATCCTCTGTTATCCAATTTATATAACGTATCCTCGTATGCCTGCATGGATCATATAAAGGATGATACTGGCAGTATCCACAAGTTCCATCCTCATGCTCCCGCGGTCTTGCATGATAAACAAAGACTTCCCTTCCAGCTTCATCTACCGTAAAGGAATTATGCCCTGGGCCATATTCTCCTGCTTCTTCCAACGTTTTAAATACTGGTTTATCTAATTTGGTCCAACTGCTATGACTGCACAAATCAGATGCCTCTGGAGCATACATCATACCTACACAATACTCTGACCCAGTTCCTGAAGCAGAGAAAAACACATAAATTTTACCATTATGCTTTACAACAGCCGGCCCCTCATTCACTGCCTCGTTTATCATCTCCCATCCAAATTCAGGCTCTGATAATAAAGTTGGAGCAGTTATTAGTTGCCAAGGTCGTTTCCCATGGACCTTTCCAATATATAACTTCGATTTTGCTTCTTTTTGAGCCCAAATTACATAATGCTCCCCTTTATGATAAAAGTAAGTCATATCTAAGGAAAAGGTAGAAAAAGAGTAATTATCTTCTTCCATCGGCCGGCATTCCACTGGTTGGCTCCAGTCATCTGGACACATGACATCTCCTCCCTCTTTGCAAACGAGTACACATGGTCGTATCTTCCATTTATTTTCAGAAGGTGCGCAAGCAAAAAACAAATACCATTGATTTTCAATTTTATGTAATTCTGGTGCCCAAACATGTTTTGCAAATGCCCCTGGCTCTGCCTTCCATATGACAATCTCTTCTGCCTCTATCAGCTGTTCAAGAGAGTTTCCTTTTCGTAAAATGATTCGGTCAAAACCATGTTCTTCCGACTCCATGGCTGGATAGGATGCAGTAAAGTAATAACAACCTTCTTCCGACACGGTTATAAATGGATCTGCCCTTTCTATTATAAAAGGGTTTTGAAATTTTTTCATAGCCTCTCCTTTATTCGCATATAGAAATGCCCGAAGGGGAATGGATGATCCATTTCTTCGGGCATATATTTATTTTGTACGTAATACTGCAGAGAATAATGCTAACGCTAATCCTTGTCCCCATCCCTGTATCCAGCGATTTGGAATGTTGCGGTAACCCTCTCTATCATTCATTACGGCAGTTCCACCAGATACATTAAGCACTTTTCCATCTTCTGAAATGTTTGCTAGAACTGCATCCAATGCCTTCTGCGCATATTTGGAATGAAGTGGATTTCCACTTGTAACCATAGCAGCTGCAATACCAGCCGTTGCTGATACTTCTCCGTAAGATTCTGGATCATCCAGTATGGTATGCCATAATCCATCTTCATCCTGTAAGACCTTCACCGCTGCCAACTGATCTCTTAATGCACAGTCAATATCCATAAATTGAGGATATAAATATGCTTCTGGAAGTGTCTTACCTACCCTTGACATCGTATAAGCAGCCCACGCATTTGCTCTTCCCCAGTAGAAACCAGACATATGGTCTTTATTAATGTTGTTATATCCATGATACCATAGGCTTGTCTTACTATCTTGTAAATAGTTAATATGCCAGTAATATTGATTTAAAGCATCATCAATAATCTCTTTATCATTTAACTTAACACCAACTCTTAATAAGAAATACGCTGCCATAAATAAAGTATCTGCCCAACATTGTTCTGGAAAGTCATTATTTACCGACACTGTATGCTGCAAAACATGGTCTGCAAAACGGAGCGCCTTATTTCGAATATAGTCTACTTTACTCATAACGATATCCCAGTATTTTTGATCTTCCGTTGTTTCATAAAGTGTAATTAATACATGTCCCATTGCACAAGTATTTACAGTCCAATCTGGTAACCCCAGTTCTATGTACTCATCAACCCATTGTATTAGGGCATCCTTGTATTCCTGTTTTCCAGTAACTTCATAGGCTCTAGCCACGCCATAATAAGCAACCCCACATGGCCAATCCCATGTCATATCCATCGCCATTGTCTTTTTTACAACTTGGTCAATTACTTCCAACAAATGTTCTTTGTCATAATTCAGTTTTAACATATCTTTCTCCTTTATGCCATTTTATTGCTTAAATATTATACCATACTTAACCGATTATGGAACACTTTTTTTAACAAATTAAGCCTCCGCCTAAGCGGAGGCTTAAATAACTGCTAATTAATAAGTGTATTCACCCTTTTCAATCGCTGCTGCCTTTTCATCTAAGATATCTTGGTAACCAGCATCCAAGTATTCTTGTACTGCATCTTCATATGTCTTTTCGAAATCTTCTTCGGAACAAGTAGCACACTTAATGTATAATTCTTGCCATAAGTCATTTAAATCAGCCTTGTATTCGCTTAGAGATTCAATTACTACGGAGAATAATGCATCTGTTGTAGAGAATTCTTTATCTCTATAATAATACTCTTTTGCATCTTCGATTAAGTATTCATATCCAGCAGGTGCCCAGTTTGCAATATTTGCTTTTTCATTTACTTCATCATCATCATATTGTGCGCTTTCAACAACTAAACACCAGTAGTCTTTGTTCTTGTTCTGTGATAAAGCAGCTTCGCCTTTATAATCTGCATTTGGAACAGCTAAACCGTCTGCATCAAGTGTATAGTTTTCACCTTCAATACCATTTTGTAAGTAGAATAAGTTTTCAGGCTGTGACATCCATTCTAAGTACATCCATACAGCTGCTCTTTGTTCATCTGTTGTATCACTGTTAATACCCATGATCATACCAAATGGCCAGTAAGCACGGGTTTGCGCTTCTCCACCTTCTGGAATACCAGCTTTTGGGTCTAATACAGCAACTTCTGCATTTGGATCATTTGCTAAAAGAGAAGAAATGGTGTCGTTGTTACTTGCAAGATATAAGGAATATGTACCTACATTACCGGCAACAAATTCTGCTTTCATCTTTCCATCTTCATCACGTAAGTAGAATTCCTTATCAATTAAACCGTTGTTATACTGATAATTTAAATTCTTTAAAAATGCTTTTGTTGGTTCCCAAGAAAAGGCTGCAACAGATAAATCAGAGTATAA
>JBKTKK010000145.1:0-920 GCA_047242405.1 Lachnospiraceae bacterium
CCCCATATTCTGTTGATGGCGATGGTTTAAGCACCTCTTGTTTTGCTTTAGGGCTAGAGAAAGGTATGGAATTAATCAATTCCTTAGATGATATATACGCAATATTTATTACCGATGATTATAACTTACATTATTCAAACGGTGCAGAAGATTTTATTATCAAATAGAACTTATTAAAAAACGGAGTTCCATCTTTGTAAGAAGAGATGAAATTCCGTTTTTTTCGGTTATTTACAATATGTACGATAAAGTTCCGTTAAAACTTCCACATGAATTTGCTCATCAAGAATTATTCTCTGCAAGTTGTTTTTTACATTTTCATCCTGTATCCACTTCATCTGGCTTGAATATTTCTCTATCGCCATATTTTCTCCTTTAATCGAATTCATTATCATCGCATCTAAGGCTATAGTATAATTATTATATGCGGGTGACCAATAAACTTTTCTATTTTTTCTTACTGTCCAAAGTCTAGGATTTTCTCCCAATTGTAAAGCCAACTCCCCAAATGTCTCCATATGATGCATTTCTACGATACTTATCCGGTGAAACGCCATAGCAATCTCCGCCTCATCTCCAATAAGTAGATGATTATAAAAATACAGACTGATTGCTGACATTTCTGAATTCGTCCCACCCATATTATCCAGCATTGCTCTCGCATACATCGTATTGGTACTGGATACCTGTATAGGCGGATATGGAAGATCCGCTTGGTATCTTACTTCTGGACCCCTCTTATATGCCATCTTGAATTCTCCTTGTCTATTCATTCTTCTGAATCTTATGATGGCAAATTGGAATTTATACCAATGTATCTTCCCTATCTCATTATAAATTATATTATATTGCTTCCTTAATACATTCTTTTACTAGGTTTACAAATCCGTCTACCTTGATACTTACGGATGCAATGGCAT
>JBKTKK010000145.1:1020-5755 GCA_047242405.1 Lachnospiraceae bacterium
GCTATCAAAGTCTGCATCTTCTGCTGTATACGTTCCATCTTTTAATGTACTTGTCACTTCTTCTGCTTTACCAGCTGCCTGTGCTAGACAGTCTTTTACTAGGTTTACAAATCCGTCTACCTTGATACTTACGGATGCAATGGCATCTGTCTTTCCATCTTCATCCATTTTCAATCCGTCTACTGATTGATTTTCAATGACATACTTTGCTAATTCTTCTGCCTGTTCATGCCACTTTGGTCCATCTTCTGTCATTACATACTTTCCGTCCATGGATAGCTGGCTCTTTTTGTTTCCATCTTTATCGATACAATCATAAGTTAGGGCTGTGATTTCTCCTCCCTTTACTTCCATTGTTACGATTCCTTTATAACCGCTGCTATCAAAGTCTGCATCTTCTGCTGTATACGTTCCATCTTTTAATGTACTTGTCGCTTCTTTATCACTTTTTGCCGCTTCCCATTCAGCAATTTTTTTATCGGCCGCATCACTGCCAAAAATAACTAAAACAGAAACAATTAGCATAATCGCTAAACCAATGATTCCATTCTTTTTTGTTCCGTTTTTAAAAGATTTCATTCCTTACTAATCCTCCTCATTGTAACTATACCTCCCGGCATAATTATATATTAGATTCTATGATAAATTACCTTTGAAGGACATTTTTCGGCACACTTACCACAATTGGTACACTTGCTGTAATCAATATGAGCCAAATTATCGTTTACGGTAATTGCCCCTGTTTCGCAAACTTTTGTACATAATGTACATCCGATACATCCCGCTTTACAAGCAGCTTTTGTATCCTTTCCTTTGTCCTTTGAGTGACATTTCACGAGATAAGCAGAACGATATGGTACCATTTCAATTAGATTGTTTGGACATACGTCGAGACATTTTTTACACGCTCTACATTTTTCTTTATCTACGACTGCTACTCCGCCCTCTATAGAAATAGCATCAAAAGGGCAGGCTTTTACACAGGAACCATAGCCCATACATGCGTATGCACATTTCTTTTCTCCTTGACCTGGCACAACTGCTATTTGGCGGCAGTCTGCCTCACCAAAATAGTTATACTGTCTTGTTACCTGATCACAACTACCAGAACAACGAATAAATGCTACCATTTTTTCCTGTTCTTCACTTTTTACTCCCATTATGGCACTAATTGCTTTTGCTGTAGCGCTGCCACCAACTGGACAGGCATCTACCGATGCCTCATTGGAAACGATTGCTTTTGCTAATGCATCACAACCTGCATAACCACATCCACCACAGTTATTACCAGGGAGACAGTCTCTTACTTTTAATTCTTTTTCATCAACTTGTACCTTAAACTTCTCACCAGCCACCCCTAAAAGTAAGCCAATAATAAGTCCTATGACACCAACTACAATTGCTGCGATTAATATTGCAAAAAAATTCATACGTTCCTCCTTTACAGTAATCCGGCAAAACCAAAGAAGGCTATTGCCATCAGACCGGCAGTTATAAGAACAATTGGCGATCCTTTAAATGATTCTGGAACATCATTATATTCGATACGTTCACGAATCCCTGCCATAATAATAATAGCTATCGTAAAGCCTAACGCTGTTCCAAAGCCATTTACAACACTCTTTAACACGCTATATTCCTTTTGAACGTTAATTAATGCAACACCTAATACCGCACAGTTTGTTGTAATTAAAGGTAGATATACACCCAAAGCCTGATATAAAGAGGGACTTATTTTCTTTAATACAAGTTCAACAAACTGAACCAAAGCTGCAATAACTAGGATAAATACAATTGTCTGCAAGTACTCAAGTCCAAATTTAACTAATATGTAATTGTAAATGATACTAGTAATTAAGCTTGATATTGTAATAACAAATATTACAGCGCCGCCCATGCCTGCTGCTGTACCCGTTCGCTTTGATACTCCAAGGAAGGGACAAAGACCTAAGAACTGGCTTAAAACAACGTTATTAATTAAAGCTGCGCCTATTAAGATTATTAACAACTCTTTCATTTATCTTCGCCCTCCTTTCCCTTAGACAACACTGCCTTTTTCATTTCTTCCTTTTTCGCCTTTTCGGTTTCAATTTTTTCATGGTTGGAAACACATTCCCCACCGCTGCAGTTTAAGCAATTTCCACCACAAGCATATTCATTTTGTACATTCGTATTTGTTGCAGATTTTAGTTTTAATTTATTTTGTAGAGCAGTTAACATTGCCAATACGAAAAACGCACCTGGAGCCAAAACAAAGATTGAAATTGGTTCATAAGATGCAGGCATTATATTTGCCGCAAACACAGTACCATTTCCTAATAATTCACGGAAAATACCAATACTAGTTAATCCTACGGTAAATCCTAACCCCATCCCGATTCCATCAAAGGCAGATAGAATTGGTTTGTTTTTACCAGCATAAGACTCTGCTCGACCTAAAATAATACAATTAACAACGATTAATGGAATATAAATACCTAACGTCTTATACAAATCTGGAATATATGCCTCTAATAACAACTGAACTATAGTAACAAGAGAGGCTACAATTACAATATATGCCGGAATTCGAACTCGATCAGGTATGATATTTCTTAAAGCTGAGATTAATAAATTTGACATTATTAACACTGCCGTTGTCGTTAGTCCCATTCCTAAACCATTCATCGCGGAAGTTGTTACCGCAAGTGTAGGACACATTCCAAGCATCAAGACAAAGGTAGGGTTTTCTTTTATAATGCCGTTATAAACACGTTCCACATATTTATTCATAATTATCCCTTGCATATCACATAATAATGATATCGCCACTATCCTTTCGATTGGAAGAATGATTGTGGCTCCTTTCATAAACTTATTTTCTTCCAAATGAACTTATATTATATCGACTATTTTTCGATACAATTATTTACAAAGTAAACTGCAGCATTAACCGCATTTGTAACAGCCTTTGATGTAAATGTCGCACCACTAATGGAATCAATTTCATTGTCTGCACTCGCATTTCCCTTTACTACAACAAAAGAGTCCACTTGCTTATCCTTGTACTGTGATTTGAAGCTATCATCAGAAGCTTTCGAACCTAGTCCGGCGGTTTCCCCACTTTCTAGGATTTCTACACCAGTTATCGTACCTTCCATTGAAACGCCAACGGCTACTTTAATATCTCCAGCATAGCCATCACCGCTCGTTGCTGCAATCATATAACCAATCGTACTTCCGGATTCATCTTTCGCTTCTAATGCCTCGTTAATTGTCATTTTACCAAAATCATTACCGGATTCGTTTAATAATTTATCGGCTTCTTTCACGATTGATGTTAAGGAATCGCTGTAGGCAAAGTCTGCCGCCTCTGTATAAGCCACCTCGTATGTTGCTAAACTCTCTTCTAATTTTCGTCTCTCAATTGTTTTCTTCGTCATTTCATTAACGGATGCAAGCAATGTACCTGCTATTAATGTAATTGCACAAAGAATCGCTGCATCTTTCATAATCAGGCCCATTACTGTGCCATTTTTCTTTTTATCCACTTTTTTCCCTCCTTTCCGAATGCTGTTGGAAGGGTTAATTTTTCAATTAATGGCACAAGTAAATTACAGAAAATAATTGCGTAAGATACCCCTTCTGCAGAACTTCCAAATAATCGGAAAATCCCGGTTAAAACACCTAAAAGTATACCAAAGACAATCTTACCGTTTGGTGTGATTGGACTAGTAGTGTAATCAGTAGCCATAAAAAAGGCCCCCAGTAAAAGCCCTCCACCACATACATGGGCCATGATGAATTCAAACTCAACTCCATGTCCGCCGAAAAGAATAAGAAATAGAATAAAGGATATAATATAGGCAAGTGGTATTCTTAGAGAAATAATTTTTCTAGCCACAAGATAAATTGCACCTGCAAGAATTGCTAGTACGGAAACCTCTCCAATTGTTCCGGAAATCTTTCCAAGGAACATAGCATATATATTAACGGACTCTCCACTCTTTAACTGGGCCAGCGGTGTTGGACCACTTACACCATCTAAAGTAAATGTTGTCATACGCCCCGCAAATGATATTAATAGGAAACAGCGTGCTGCCAGCGCCGGGTTCATAAAATTCTGTCCGATGCCACCAAATAACTGCTTAACAACTAAAATGGCAAATATACCACCAATTAACGGGATCCACAATGGCACGCTTGAAGGCAAATTCAAGGCTAACAACAGCCCTGTAACAAGTGCACTACCATCGCTTACTGTTACTGGTAATCCCATTAAATTTTGATATACATATTCTGTCATAACACAAGCAAATATGGAAACCAATATTACGAGCAAAGCTTTCAGCCCAAACTGGTATACACCAAATGCAGTAGCAGGAAGGAGAGCTATTGCGACATCAAACATGATACTTTGTGTCGTATCTTGGCTTCTTACATGTGGAAATGCCGATACGTTCAATAATTTACTCAACTTTTATCCCTCTTTCTCTTTTTATTTCTTGCTTTTTGCTAATACGCTTCTCTTTGACTGTCGAAACGTCTGTGTAAGTCTTCTTTTCGCAGGACATACGTAAGTACAACATCCGCATTCACAACATTCCATACCATCATACTTCACAAATGATTCATTATCATTTCGTGCTGCATATTCCATAAGTTTTTGTGGAATAATACGTCCAGGACAGACTTCTACACAACGACCGCAACGAATGCAAGCAGACGGTTCATACATCGCTACTTCGTCTTTCGT
>JBKTKK010000146.1:0-5737 GCA_047242405.1 Lachnospiraceae bacterium
CTTACTCATAATTACGACCCTTTCTCTTTTTCGTTCGGGCTGTTTAAGAAGGAATTTACGCCTTCTAAAACAGCCCACCATTTTTTATTTTACATTATTTAAAGAATCTACAATCGCCTTTGACCATTCTGTTCCATGCTCTTTATCAAATCTAGCAAATTCGTCTTCAATTGAAGCCCCCTGTACGATACAATTTGCAATAATTGAGTTCTTTAAAGTCGTTAAGTCACCATTGTACTGACTCATTACATCGGTCGATACCGGTAATGGTGCCATCTTCGAATTTTTGTTAAATACTTCTTGTGCAGCTTTTGCTTCATCCTTAATTTGCGCTTCTCCAGGATTTCCATCTGTAAATTCTGCTACAGCAAGAAGTGGATCAATATTAATCTTTGTAAACTGTGTTCCAGGTAATTCTTTATTTTCAAGCATATGGAATTCACCTTCTTTATAAGTATTTCCACATACTGTCTCCGCCTTTGTAGACCAATGGGTACCTTCTACTCCATAGCACCAAAGCTCTTCCAGTTCACCGCCATCAGCCATGCTTTCAATAAAGTATTTAAATACACCTTCTGGATTTTCACATGCAGATGTAATTGCATAAACAGGAGCTGTTCTTTCAAAGTATTGACCTACCTCTTCAATTGGAGGAAGTGCAACTAATTCTCCATCAAGTCCGTTTGCTTCTAACTGCTCTTTTAAGTTGGAGTTCCATGTACCTGCCCAATAAGTAAATACACCAAACTTATCCTCATAGAATTTATTTCTACAATCCTTTGTTCCGTTTGTGAGCGTCTCTTTATCAATATAGCCTTTGTTATATGCATCACGTAGTCTTTCAATTGCTTCCTTCATAGAATCCTCAGTAAATCCATCTACCCATGTACCATCTTCTTTTTGATAGAAGGATGGATAAGCATCCTGGTAAAATTCTGGAAGATAATTCACATAAGGCGCTTCAGTTCCGATAAGACCAGCTGCAGATACTCCATAAGTATCACCATTTACTCCATTTCCATCTGGATCACCTGTCGTAAATGCATCTAACATATTTAGATATTCCTCATAATTGGTTGGTACTTCCAAGTTACAGTTATCTAACCATTTTTTCTTTACATATGTAATACATCCATTTCCTCTCTCTTTAGAAAAACCGTATAATTTTCCATTAATCATATTTCCTTCAATAGGACTGGTATCTGAAATACGACCAGAATTTTTCATGTCGGAATCATTCCAAGCCTCCGTCATATCCCATAGAGCCCCCTCTTCTGCGTAACCCGTATAATAAGAGGAACTTAGAATAACAACATCTGGCCAATTTTCTACTCCACTAGCAAACGTCTGACCTAAAACATCATAATAGGCATCGTGATCTGGTTGGGTTACCTCTATTTCTATTCCCGTTAATTCTTTAAACTTAGCAATCCATTCTGCCTGACCATTTGCCTTAGTAGCATTAAATGTACCATCCACCATAATTTTAATTTTTTCTGGCTTTTCTACATCATCTGCAACTGCTGTACTGCCTGCGCTACTCGTACTTTCACCGCTTGCTTTTTGAGTCCCCGTCTCTTCACTTGGCGAAATCGATGTTTGCTTTCCACATCCCCCTAATACCATTGGCAACACAATTGTTGTCGCCATTATGCCTGTTGCAGCTTTCTTAAAATATTTTCTCATGAATATACCTCCTCCAATTTTCATTCTGCTACGACTATTTGACTACTTCGCAACTGATGATATGATCGTATAGCAAAATTAGTCAAATTACAAGAAACACATTTTGCGATTAGAAAACTTTTTTTTTGATTTTATCAAAATTAATAAGTACTTTCTTTCGTTCCACATTCATTTTTATCTTTTTGTCATAAATCCACTTTTTATATACTATTTTATGTATACTTTACATTAAACATAGATTGCTTTTTTTATTGTTTACTGTTAAAATAACTAATAGGTCATTAGTTCCAACTAAAAGGAGGAGTGTTATGAATAAACGACAACAACCACCAGTAGACAGCCATACGAGATATACACTACGCCTTGTCGCTTCTTATAGCATCATTCTTTTAATTATTTTAGTAATGGGAATTTATCTGTATACGGTTAGCATAGATAATCTTGAGTCCAGTATTTGTGATCAAAATTTTACAATCCTGCAAAACTCAATTAATCGCTTAGACAATGACTTTGCATCCATGTCAAGTCTAGCAAACCAATTAGTCAATGATTCTAAATTAGTTCTTCTCGCTAATATGGAGGACATTGATGACAACTCTTTTTATTTTACAGCTTCCCAAGTAAAAGATCGACTCTCCACTTATGTTCCGAGTAATATGTTACTCCCCATTGATTCTTACTTTATATATCTACCCAATACAAATTATTTAATTGCATTCAATGATTTCGAAAAGATAGATTCCTATTATAATAAAAAAAGGCACCTGTCTCCTTCCCTTTATGAGGAATGGACCAATATGCTAGTAAACAATCAATATTACTATAAAATCAAACCAATCTCGACTTATTCCTACTACTATACGGCTTCACCAGAAAATTACTACTATATAATGCCCTTAAATGATTATTCATTTAAAAAAATACCCGCAATCCTTTATTTTGAATTAGACTATGCGAAAATAATACAATTATTTTCAAATTTAGATTTAGATAAGAATGGCTTCTTATATGTAACCAATGAAAGTGGCGATGAAACTATTTTTTCCATTGGAAAAGGGGTTGAAACTTTTACATCGGAGAGCCAAGATGATATTTTAAAACAATTAAGCACTTTAGATTATAATCCCAAAAACTTTTCTGCCTATACTACTGGTAAAAATAAAATGCTTGTTACGCATCACAAATCCGATTACAATCATTGGAATTACTACCTTTTGCAATCGAATAACAACATATTACAATCATTGGAATCGTATCGTTTCGTTTTCTTATTATGTATTTCCTTTGCTGTTTTCTTGGGATTTGGTCTAATTTTTCTATTATCGCGCCGAAATAGTAAACCACTTTTCGATATGAGTACTGAATTAAATCAGACACGGCTAAAGCAAAAACAACTAATGGAATCAGCGGAACAGCAAAAGCCTCTTTTACGTCGCTCTTACATTCGGCAAATTATGAAGGGAAGAATTTCTACAGAGGAAGAAATGAACTTTGTAAAAGAGTATCTACAAATAAACGATACCGACCAAAAAAAGTATCAGGTTTTGTATTGCACGATATATCTAAATAAGTATGAAGTAGAAACCAGTGGTGATACAATCGTGAGCATTCCACCAACTGATTATGAAGATATTATAACTTCTACGTTACAACAATTTTTTGGTGAACCTTTGTATCTTATTACTCCCCACGAACGTTCCTATGCATTACTTTTAACTTTGGATATGCAATATGAATCCGGTTCCTTTACTGAAAAAATAGAAAAAGCGTTTACAGATGCACACAACTACTTAATTGAACATCATGATATATGGATTTTTGGTGGTCTTGGCAATAAAAACAGTCAACTAAACTTAACATGGAAGTCTTATCAACAAGCAAAAGAAGCTCTTCGCTATACTTCAAACGAACACTTCTTCCAGTATTATGATGACATACGTCCAAACTCCGAGAATTACTACTATCCATCGGAATTGGCGACACAATTAAGTAACTTTGTGGAAACCGATAGTAAGCAGCAAATCGCTGAGCTCTTTAAACTGATTCGAAAGGAGAATGTAGAAAAAAGAAAACTGTCAAAAACACAGCTCGATTGGCTCCTATCCGATATCCGAAATACATTATTAAAAGTTCGCTTTACAATACGGGAGGATTCGAACAATCAAGAACTACTTCCTATGATTGATTCGAAATTTGAAAATAATCCTTCTCTTAAATTATATGAGGACATAGCTTTAATCTTATGTGGGCTCATACACACAAATAATACAGAAAATCAGCTTATTTCCGATATTAAAGAATACATTTCCCATACGTATCAAGATCCGTCCTTATGCTTAAGTAAGATATCCGAAGAATTTTCTATTTCGGAAAGCTATTTCTCCTACCTTTTCAAAAAAACGACAGGCATAAATTTTTCTACCTACTTAGAAAATATTCGTATGGAGCAGGCGCAACAATTAGTTAAACATTCTAATACGAAAATAAATGAACTATATTTAGAACTAGGTTATAATAACGCAAACAGTTTTCGACGAGCCTTTAAAAAAACCTATGGGATTTCACCAACTATGATGCGAGAAGCTTCTCGCCCATAAACAATATTTATGAACAAGTACATACCGGCCTTTAACCATTTTGAGGAGGAACTATGAAACGAATCGAAGTGCAACAACTAACGAAGGATTATGGAAACCACAAAGGAGTATTTCATGTAAATTTTTCTGTAGAAGAAGGCGAAGTGTTTGGTTTTCTTGGCCCTAATGGTGCTGGAAAAACTACAACGCTCCGACACCTCATGGGATGTATAAAGCCAGATTGTGGTAGAGCCCTCATTGAGGGGATGGATTGTTTTGCAAAAAGAAAGGAAATACAACAAAAACTGGGGTACCTCCCCGGCGAAATTGCTCTCATTGATAATATAACTGGCATTGAATTTTTAAATTTCATAGCAGATATGAAGGGAATTAAAAATCGAAGCAAAATGCAGGAGTTAATCACATATTTTGAACTCGATACAAAAGGAAAAATTCACAAGATGTCCAAAGGAATGAAGCAAAAGATTGGGATTATCTGTACTTTTATGCAGTCTCCCGAAATATTGCTATTAGATGAACCAACCAGTGGTCTAGATCCTCTTATGCAAAATAAGTTCATTGATCTTATAAACAACGAAAAAAAGAGAGGTACCACGATCCTCTTATCTTCCCATATCTTTGAAGAGGTAGAACGAACCTGCAATCGGGTAGCCTTTATCCGCAATGGTGAAATCGTTACGGAACAAGAAATGGAATCTGTTAAACAAAACCGAAAACGTATTTTTGAAATCACCTTTTCAAATAAGGAGGAAGAACTCACTTATCTTGGGTCCCACCCTGAAGCAATAAAAGAACAACAACATGTTTGCATTTCCGTTTCTGGTGATGCGGATGGACTTATCAAAGATTTAAGTTACTACACAATAAAAGATATTTCGGTCCGCAGTCTCTCTCTTGAAGAATTATTTCTACAGTATTATAAGGAGGGCATCTATGAGTACAACACTTTTTAAGAAGGAATTTAAAAATAATCTTCTTCTACTTGGAATCTTTTGCCTTGTATTAACGTTGTATATTACAATGATAATTAGTATGTTTGATCCTGCTTTAAGTAAGAGTATAGAAGCCATGAGAGAAAGTATGCCTGAAATATTTGCACTGGTTGGTATGTCTGCACCAGGCGTTACCCTCCTTGATTTTATAGTAAATTATTTATTCGGTTTTTTGTTTAAACTGTTTCCGATGATATTCTTCTTTATCTTGGTAAATCGTATGCTTATCCGATACATCGATCGAGGTACAATGGCATACCTTTTGGCTACCCCAAACAGCCGGATAAAAATAGTGGGAACACAAGCCCTTTCTATTTGCTTTGAATTGTTCCTTTTACTTGCATACATTTGCCTACTCGTTATTATTATCAGTGAATTCATGTTTCCAGGAGCACTTGATCTCCCACTATTTTTATTTACAATCGTTGGATTATTTGGACTTTTATTATTTATGTCTAGTAT
>JBKTKK010000147.1:0-5732 GCA_047242405.1 Lachnospiraceae bacterium
GTATTTTCATATGGTAACACTTTATGGTGGGTAGATTTAAAGGAAAATGTGATAAAACCACTATTTCAGTTTAAGGGGGAATCCATCGATTTAAGGTCAGACTATGACCAACATGAAATTAAAGTAATTAAAGTATCAGATGGGGGAAATGTGGACTTTATTGTCTATGGATATATGAATCGAGGAGAACATGAAGGAAGTGTAGGTGCGTCATTTTATCGCTACAGACAAGACGAAGATAGCTTAGAAGAACTTTTTTACATTTCTAGTAAGGTTTCTTATCCGGTATTTCAAATGGATATAGGACAACTTGCTTATGTAAATGACCAGGGAATAGGGTATTTTTTATATGGAAGTGGTATATACAAGGTAGACTTAACGCTTGGGGAGACGGTACAAATTACAGATCAAATTAATGATGGAACGTACCGAATTAGCCCTAATGGAGACTATATTGCCTGGGAGGAAGGCGAGGAAAGTCTCATGCCTAGTGAAATAAAAATACTAAATATGCGAACAGGGGTTCTATCACATATTGTTGCAGAAGATGGTGAATATGTAAGAGTACTCGGGTTTATTAATCGTACTCCGAAAGAATCGGATGAAAGTACAAAAAATTCGACTAGTCAATTGAAAGAAAGTAGTGTTGCTGTAGAAAGTAATGACTCGGAAGTTTCCTATGCTACGGATATTGTATATGGAATAGGTAGAAGCTCAGACATTGGAGTTGATAGCAACGGTTCTCGGATTTACCCATGGTATACCGTAGAAATAGCTGATTCAGATCTCAATGTGGAGAATCATTACGAGGCAAATGGAATTTATATTACGGATGCATCGGTAGGTGATTCCAAAGTTAATATGAAGCGTGTGATGAAGCAAGGTGAGATCTACGTAACAACAGAAAATGATATGCTACTTTTAAATCAGCCAGACGAGGAAATGAATAAAGTTAAGTTTCAGACAACAACTTCGGATGAAAGAAAGCTTGAACATGTAATGGTCTTTAGTAAAAAAATTGGTCAGGATGTTTCGGTATCAAAAAAGGCACCAAAAATCTTACAGAAAGATACATTTATCGTACAGTTAGATAGTAATGGGTTATCAGAAGATAGCTATTATGTATATGCGTATGGAATGATGATGTTCAAGGAAAGTCAATTACAGAAGGCGATACAGGAAGCCTTTGATCGTACGGGTGTAGTAGTTCGTTCCAACCAAACCTATGTGTGGACGAAGGGTACGAGAGCGCTGTATAAAATATTACAACCCCCAACCAAGACAGCAACAACTAGCGAAGAAAGTTTAGCAACCAGTCTTGAAATTTTACTTGAATCAGGGGGGGGTGATAGTTTAGGTTTGGAACAGGATTTGGAAAGTGGAGTATCCATAGATGAAATTATGCGGAATCGGTTTGGTAGTAGAGGGGATCTTAGTGGGTGCGAAATTTCACAGACACTCTACTATATTAACCAGGGAAATCCAGTAATGGCAGTAACAGGGGGGAATAGTGCAGTTCTAATTATTGGCTATGATTCTAATAATGCTACGATCTATGACCCAGCTACGGGGCAAACGGTTAAGATGAGTATGGATCAAGCAAATGAAACATTCGCTTCCATGGGAAATATATTTTATAGTTATACAAATTAAAGTCATTTAATGTTAAATAGAAATAATAAAAGAGGCAGCTACTTGGGTAGCTGCCTCTTTTACTACTAGCGAAAGATTTTATGTTTTTAAATGATTAAATATTACTTATTTTTATAGTTATTTAACAGGCGATTAATACGATCCGTTGGATTTAGTAAATCATGAAGGGATGAATTATGATTCATATGGTCAATAATTAATGCGATATATTTACTTAAATCCACGTCTACATAATAAGGCCTCATCAATAACTCAGGGGTCTGGTAAACGAGGTTGGTAGTTAATACACGATCAATAATGCCTTGTTCGTATGCCGAATCAAATTTTGCTAGCCCATTGGTGAAAAGACCAAATGTAGAGGCAACAAAAACTTTATTTGCTTTTCTTCTCTTTAACTCTCTAGCGACATCCATCATACTGTCTCCAGATGAGATCATATCATCAATGATTAGCACATCTTTGCCTTCAACGCTGGAGCCTAAAAATTCATGAGCAACAATTGGGTTACGTCCATCAACGATTCGTGTATAGTCGCGGCGTTTATAGAACATACCCATATCTAATCCAAGATAATTTGAAAAGGTAACTGCACGACTCATACCACCTTCATCAGGGCTTATTACCATCATATGGTCACTATCGATACGAAGATCTGGCTCAACACGTAACAATGCCTTAATAAACTGATAAATACAAGGTACATTTTCAAATCCTTTTGAAGGAATTGCGTTTTGAACACGGGGATCATGTGCATCAAATGTTATAATATTTTCAACACCCATGTTAACTAATTCCTGTAAGCCCATGGCGCAGTCTAAAGATTCTCGGCCATTGCGTTTATGCTGTCTACTTTCATAAAGGAAGGGCATGATAATATTAATACGTCGCGCTTTTCCACCAACAGCAGCAATAATGCGTTTTAAATCTTGAAAATGATCATCCGGTGACATATGGTTTACATGACCGCAAAGAGAATATGTTAAGCTATAATTGCAAACATCAATAATAATGTATAAATCATCGCCACGGACAGAATCTTTAATAATCCCTTTCGCCTCTCCGGAACCAAAACGTGGAACCTGTGCGTCTACGATATAAGAATTCCGTTGATAACCGGTAAAAGATATAGATGATTTGTGTTCGTTTTCACGTTCGCTTCTCCAAGTAGATAAATAGTTATCTACTTTCTGACCTAAAGAGGTACAGCTATTCATAGGTATTAAACCTAGTGGTCCTACAGGTATGGTCTGTAGATTTTTCGATTTGGCTGGCATAATTTTTCCTCCGATATAACGTTTAAGATAAACAATAACATTTATATATTAAATGAATGAGAAAGTCAAGCTTTCCCAAATTTTTTCGTAATACGAATATCGTTTCCAAACAATGTTATAATTTGATAACTACTAAGTATACGTGAAGCAATTCGTTCCGAATATATGTCTCGGATTTCGCTAGGTTTCAAATTCGATGAAATAATTGTACCTTTTTTACGTAGAGCTCTTTCATTGATACAATAAAATAAGCGACCAGTTGTAAATGTATTTGCTAATTCGGTGCCAAGATCGTCAATGATTAACAAGTCACTATCCAATATATATTGGTCAATATGATCTCTTGCATCTTCATCATAAGAAAACATCCCTTTTGCAAAGATATCAAAAATTTCCGTCGCAGTTAAATATACGACCGAATTGCACTGATCAATGACCTCTTTCGCGATACAGTTTGATAAAAATGTTTTTCCAACTCCAGTTGTTCCTGTAAATAAAATATTCCCCTTTTCCCTTGAAAAGTTTTGGGCAAATAACTTGCATCTTGTCACAACATCCGACATATAGTCATAAGTACTGCGGCCCAGAGATGGGTGGATGTCTTTGGAATAAAATTTAAAATCTAATGTATTGAAGTTCTCTTTTTCTAATACTTCCCGAATATTGGATTGTGTATACAACAAATCTACGGCAGCCTGTTTCAGACAATGGCATTTTTCTCCATTTACATAGCCTGTATCTTTGCAATTTGGACAATCATAATGTAAATCTAAATAATCAGCAGGTAAACCGGCTTGTGCTAATAAATCATATTTTTCCCTTTTGAGTAAGGCAACCTCCTTACGAAGGTTGTCCAAAGCAGCTATATCGCCAGCGATTAATTTTTTTGCTTGATTCGCAGAACGTGTAGCAATTTCGCTATCGATTTCTCCCAGCCGTGGAATTAATTTACAAGCATAAGAAAAACGTTCTTGCTGTTGACGCCTATTCTCTAATTGTTTTCGGTTATAGTCACGCATAAGGGCATTGTATTGAGAATTCTTTAAAGGCATTTTATTCCTCCTTATTGGCGATAGCCATAATAACTCGCTACTAACTCATCATAATCAGTATTTCGTTGTTCAAAATTATGAAATTTATTGTTTTTACTGCTACTCTTTGTATTGTTTCTGCCTTCTCCAGCGGAAGACTGTCCACGGGAGTTAATTGCCTGATGAGATGCATCTAGCTTTAATACATCGTCTTTTGAAGTGACTCCATTTTTTTTCCAGGACGATAGAATGGAATCCGTGTACTCAAAACTTGGTTTTTGGATTGCTGATAAAGTTTTAGCAATTGCTAGTTGGATTAATTCAAGAGAAAATGCATAAGTATTGGTCCACTTTTCAATGTAAGCAGACTCTGATGTACCCGGGGCACGGTCGCTAAGTCCATATGCTTTCATTATACCATAAGTAATTTGATTATGTGTTTTTGTATAATCTTTAATTGCACGTACAGATGTAAGGCCTTGCTCATGCCAACTTAAAGCGACTTTTTCCATATAGTTTAAATTTGCATGTCCAAGTTCCACACAATATTCAACTAGGTATTCAATGACGTCATAGGCACGGTCAAACAACATATACCAATAAGCGAAGCGGTCACAATCCGTAGATTTAAAAGTTTTTTTCATATAGGTTTGCGCAATGAATAAAAGCTCTGAAAAGGAATCGTCCTGGCTTAAGTCTTCTATATTAATAACTGGAACAGCTGGTTTTGCTATTGTTACCTCCTTTTCTACTTTTGGCAATGGAGAAACTGGTGGTGTTGAAGTAGCAGCAATTTGCGAGGAAGGGTCTTTTGCATCTACTATTTCAATAGGCGAAGGAGTAGATGCGAGGGAAATATCTAAAAGAATGATATCGGTTAAATCATGGTCTGAATTAAATCCAAGTCGAAGTAGACCTAGCTTTTCCCAGTATGTAAGAGCCCGCATAATATCTTTTTCTGTGTGATCAAAAATATCTGCCAATTGCGGTATGGATAAACCATTACGGGAGGTTCTCATAACGCGTAACAAATAAAGATATATTTTGACAAACTCACCATTAGCCGCTGGTACATACTTATCGATAAAAATACCTGGTATCATAACAACATCCAATGTCATCTGGTTATGTAAATTTAATGTAGACATTATCCAAATCACCTATTCCTTTAAATATGAAAAATTTTTAAGTTCCATTTATAATCATTTAACATTTCTAATGTATTACTTGTGGCTTATTATAACATACTATGATAAAAAAGAGAATAGCACCCCTGTTTTGGATAAGTAATCCACAACCTATATGTGGATAGTGTGGATAATGTGGAAATTAGGTCGAAAAATAATTATACAATATGTCGAGGACTGTCGAAAAGCACGTAAATATAAGGATTGTTAAGTTTTATACTCAATATATTATGTGAATTAGTTATTCATAAAAAATCCACATACTTATCAGCGCCAAATTGTTGATAAACATGTGGATAATGTGGATAACTTATTCTTTTAGTATGGATTCTCCCACTTTTACAATATCTCCGGCCCCCATAGTTATCAACAAATCACCGTTGATACAATTTTTCTTTAAAAATTTTACTATTTCTTCAAAACTCTTGAAATAATGGGTTTTTGTACCCAAATCATTAATTTTTATGGCTAAATCATTTGAAGAAATGCCAAGATTATTGGTTTCTCTTGCAGGATATATATCAGCAAGGACAACTTCGTCAGCCAGTGATAAGGATTTTGCGAATTCATCCATAAAGGTACGCGTT
>JBKTKK010000148.1:0-5686 GCA_047242405.1 Lachnospiraceae bacterium
GTATCTCTGTGACAAAGACAGGACGCCCCATGGAAAGGTTTAATCCCTTTCTTTGTCCAACGGTATAGTGGGTAATCCCTTTGTGTTTACCGAGAATCTTACCATCGATTGTAACGAAGTTCCCGGAGGTAGGGACCTTATCTCCAGCACTTTCTTCGATGAACTTCGCATAGTCATTGTCAGGGATAAAACAGATTTCTTGACTATCATGTTTGTTAGCAACTCGTAAGTCAATTTTTTCTGCTATTTTTCTTATTTCATCCTTATGATATTTTCCAACTGGCATTAAAGTGTGGGATAACTGTTCTTGTGTTAAGTTATATAAAGCATAAGTTTGATCTTTTGCTTCTGTTACAGACTTCTTAATGGTGTATCTCCCATTATCTAATTGAAGAATCTGAGCATAGTGGCCAGTGGCGATAAAGTCAGCACCGATGCTTAAGCTTCGTTGCAACAAAGCTTCCCATTTCACATATCGATTACATGCGATACAAGGGTTAGGCGTGTGCCCCATTAAATATTCATTTACAAAATAATCAATAACGTTCTGTTTGAATTCTTTTTTAAAATTCATGACATAATAAGGAATACCTAGGGCATTGGCAACGCGTCTTGCATCATCTACGGCACTTAGACCACAACATCCACCTTCTTTGGCAGCTTCAAGCGGGTTCTCATCTTGCCAGATTTGCATAGTTACGCCTATTACGTCAAATCCCTGCTCTTTTAATAAATAAGCGGCAACAGAGGAGTCTACGCCCCCGGACATGCCGATTACTACTTTTTCTTTCAATTTATCCTCCTTCCCGCAGCTTAAAATAGTTTAGCTGGGGTTTTATATGTTTTAATTGTGATATTTTTAATCATAACAGTTTCGTCCCGCATCTGTCAATAGAACGCCAATAGTAGGATGGAAAATAGGATTGATTTCATGGCTATTCAATGATATATTATTACTATAATTTGGCACAGTCATACACGGTTGCTATTCTTTTATAGTAGCTGTTAAAGAACTTAAAGTGAGGTAAAAGTAATGAAAAATAAGCGAGTTGTTGTGGCATTAGGACGCAACGCATTTGGAAAAAGTCTACCAGAACAAAAAGAAGCGGTTAAGGCAGCGGCAGCAGCCATAGCAGATTTAGTGGAAGAAAAATACGAGGTTATTATTACCCATAGTAATGGTACACAAGTTGGAATGATTCATACCGCAATGACAGAATTTGGACAGAATCATGAAGGTTTTACCGTTGCACCTATGTCGATCTGTAGTGCAATGAGTCAAGGTTACATTGGATACGATTTGCAAAATGAGATTCGTACAGAATTATTAAATAGAGGTATCTTTAAAACAGTTTCTACGATTATAACGCAGGTCAAGGTGGATCCATTTGATAAAGCATTTAATAAACCAATTAAGTCAATTGGACGTCTTATGTCGAAAGAAGAAGCGGGTATTGAAGAAAGGAAAGGGAATTATGTAAAAGAGGAAGATGGGGGATATCGTAGAATTATAGCTTCTCCAGTACCGATTGAAATATATGAAATTGATGCGATTCGTTTGCTTGCAGATGCAGGTCAAGTAGTGATTGCAGCCGGTGGTGGTGGTATTCCAGTATTAGAGCAAGGTACTAGATTAAAAGGAGCGAGTGCAGTAATTGAAAAAGATGCTACTGCAGCTAAAATGGCTCATGAACTTGATGCCGATGTCTTGTTATTTTTAACAGCAACGGATAAAATCACCTTAAATATGGGAACCCCAGAAGAAAAACAACTGGAGGAGCTTTCTTTAGATGAAGCACAGGAATTGATAGAAGAGGGAAATTTATCCGTACATGCCGTATTACCAAAGATTGCAGCCGCAGTTAATTTTGTTTCTACGGGAAAAGGTCGTACGGCTGTTATGACTTCACTTGAAAATGCAAAAGCAGGTATTCAATGTAAGACTGGTACAATTATAAAATAGGAAAGAAGAATTCCATATAGAAGCCCCCTTATAGAAGTAGAAGCGGTTATGAATTCCGTTCTATATAAGGGGGCTAAAAACTTATAAGGGTATAAAGAAAGGTTTCCTGTTTTTGAAAATGGTATAATACTTGACATTACAACTCTTTAGTAGAGAAGGGAGTTTGTCAAAGGAATAGGCAATATGCTCTGGTGCGTGGGCATCACTGCCAATTGTTAGTATTTCCCCCCCTAATTCTATATAGCGTTTTATCAAACATTCTTCCGGGTTTGGATGGCCTAACCCATATTTAAATCCACCGGTATTGCATTCAATTCCCTTCCCCTTTGCTATTAGCGTTTTTAAAATTTCATCAAGCACATCGGTATAATCACGGTATTGATAATATTTGTTTTTATTTGGGCCATAACGAACAATATAGTCAATGTGCCCATATACGTCAAAACAATCAAAACGTCGTATATTATCTAAGGTACTTTCAAAATATTTACGATAGCCTTCTTTTTCCGTGTAACTTTCCCAAAAATCAGGATAATAAGGATCCTTTTGATCTACAACATGGGTGGATCCTATAATAAAATCGAAAGGATAAGAATTTGTAAAAATATTTAATGCAGATACTAAATGTGGTTGTAAACCAACCTCAACCCCTGTATAAATGGTAATATCGCTTTTATACGTTTCCCTTAACTTACTAATTTGGGGTAGATATTTTTGCATATCGATGATAAAACTATCTGAAACAGGATAATCGATATCCATATGGTCAGTAATACATAGGTGAGATAACCCTGCATGAATGGCGGCCAAAACCTGTTCCTCTGGTTTGGCATTGGAATCAGTAGAAAAGTGTGTGTGGGTATGACAATCAGCTTTTATCATTTTTCCTCCTAGGGAACTTCTAATCCGACTTTACGAATCTTTTATTTACAAACAGAATACGACTTGTGTCAAAAAATGTCAATGGTCTCTTTACAAGTTAGATTTTATCAATTACAATGTAATCGTTATGTAAATTACAAGTAAAAATAATGCAAAATAAAAGGGGTACATACTTATGCTTTCCTATAGATAGGGGGCCATTACATAGGGGATCAGGAGGAAAAACATGTCTATTACAGACATAGGAAATTTATTTACGTTCTGCGGCGGACTTGGTATGTTTCTATATGGCATGAGGCGTATGTCGGAAGGAATTCAAAAATCGGCAGGAAGCAAAATGCGTCAACTAATGGGGATTTTAACAAATAATAGGCTAGTGGCTGTTTTAGTGGGCGCTGTAATTACCGCTATCTTACAGAGTAGTGGAGCTACTACTGTAATGGTAGTAGGGTTTGTTAATGCAGGAATTATGACTTTAACACAAGCTGTGGGAATTATTATGGGGGCCAATATTGGTATTTGTATTACTGCATGGATTGTATCCCTTGGACAATTAGGTGATAGTTTTAAAGCGATGTCTCCTGATTTATACGCACCACTTCTCATTGGTATTGGTTCATTTTTATTGATGTATTCAAAAAAACAAATAAAGCAGATGTCGGGTGAGATAATAGTAGGACTTGGCTTATTATTTCTAGGTTTGTCTTTTATGAAAAATAGTGCTAGACCGTATATAGATTTGCCTATTTTTATAAAAGCATTTGAAGCATTTGGAAGTTTACCGATCTTGGGTATTTTAGCTGGAGCAATTGCTACGGCTATCATGCAGAGTTCATCAGCGTTTATTGGTATTTTGCAGACAATAGCCGTTGCAGGAGGTGCAGTCACCAGTTCCTCGGCTGTTTTTATTAGCATGGGTTCCAACATAGGATCTTGTTTTACTACAATCATATCTAGTATAGGAGCTTCTAAAAATGCAAAGAGAGTTGCAGCTATGCATTTAATCTTTAATATGGTTAGCGCAGTTATATTTGGAGCTGTATTTTTTATCTATTTTCAATTTAATCAAAAAATGGCAGTGTCGACGATTGATAGTGTGGGAATCTCTCTTTTCTACACAATGTTTAATATAACATGTACCGTGTTATTGTTTCCGTTTGCTAATTTTTTTGTGAAGTTGTCAGCTTCATTGCTACCAGATGAACAGCAAAAGAAGGCACAATTGGATGTTGAGACAGAGGCATACCGTCATTTGGATAAACGAATGTTGGAAACACCAACATTTGCAGTTGAAAGTGCCTTAAAAGAAGTCGTGCATATGGGACAGGTAACGTTGGAAAATACAAAGCTTGCAATCGAGGCTTTGAAAGATAAAAATGAAGAAAAAATATTAGAAGTTTATAAAAATGAGAAAACCATTAATAATCTAGAGAATATATTGACAGAATATCTGGGTAAGATTAATAATCTTTCCTTAACGGAACAACAGCATCTCATTATAAATAATTTGTTTTATACAATTAGTGATATAGAACGTATAGGCGATCATACGGAAAATATTGCAGAACAAGCAGAATATATGATTAAGAATAATATTAGTTTTTCCTCTACAGGGAAGGAAGATATTCTTGTTATTGCACAGAAGGCAATATATGCATTTTCCAATTCCATAGAATGTCGAAATACAAATAGCAAGGAAGCATTAAGAAAAGTTATTCATTTAGAAGATGAGGTTGATATGCTGGAGGAGGAGTTGCGTGATAAACACATCGCCCGGCTTTCCAATTGTCAATGTAATTCATCTTCTGGTGTCGTATTTTTAGACATTCTAAGTAATTTAGAACGAATTGCAGACCATGCTTATAACATTGCAGGCTATGTAAAAGATGAGATGTAATATTACATTTATTTTCATTCATAAGACGAATTGAACTAGGGCATAATATGAGAAATGCTGAAATTTTAAAAAATTCATTGAAAAATACTTGCCTTTTTTTTGCAAAAAAGGTACAATGAGTTAAGGTTGATTAAAATTTAACAAATCAATGATAACTGCCCTGTAGCAGTTAATTATAATTTTTCATTTAGGAGGAATTAAAAAATGGCAGTAAAAGTAGCAATTAATGGATTTGGACGTATTGGACGTCTTGCTTTCAGACAGATGTTTGGTGCTGAAGGTTATGAAGTTGTTGCTATCAACGACTTAACAAGTCCATCTATGTTAGCTCATTTATTAAAGTATGATTCAGCTCAAGGAAGATATAAATTAGCTGATAAAGTAGAATCTACAGAAGATTCCATTATTGTTGATGGAAAAGAAATTAAGATTTATGCAAAACCAAACCCAGAAGAATTACCTTGGGGAGAATTAGGAGTAGACGTTGTACTTGAATGTACTGGTTTCTTCACAAAGAAGGACAAGGCTGCTGCTCACATTAAAGCAGGTGCTAAAAAAGTTGTTATTTCTGCTCCAGCAGGAAATGACCTTCCTACAATTGTATACAGCGTAAATGAAGATACATTAACAAAAGAAGATACAATCATTTCTGCTGCTTCTTGTACAACAAACTGCTTAGCTCCTATGGCTGACACATTAAATAAGTTAGCTAAGATTAAGAAGGGTTATATGACAACAATCCACGCTTATACAGGTGATCAAATGACTCTTGATGGACCACAGAGAAAGGGAGATTTAAGAAGAGCTCGTGCGGCTGCTGTTAATATCGTTCCTAACTCTACAGGTGCTGCTAAAGCTATCGGTTTAGTTATTCCAGAATTAAACGGTGTATTAGACGGTTGTGCACAACGTGTTCCTGTACCTACAGGTTCTTTAACACAGTT
>JBKTKK010000149.1:0-5684 GCA_047242405.1 Lachnospiraceae bacterium
GAGAATATATTTATCGCTTAGTTGATCAGATGGCACAAGTAAAAAATAAAGCACGAAAAAGAGTTTGGATTGACTCCCAGACAGAGGAGGAAATCCAAAAAGGAATTGCCAATGCAAAAGATTTATCAGAATATGATAATTTAAGTGCTTCGGCCTATTTGCGTGCAAAAGAAGATTATTTAATGGGGATTAATTTCTCAAGGGTTCTTACGCTAAAATTCGGTCCGATTATATCCAATTTCACAAAATCAAACTGGACCGTACTTTCTGTTGGTAGAGTTATGACTTGTGTACTTGGAATGGTAGTACGTAGAGAAAGAGAAATACGGGAATTTGTCAAGACACCATTCTTTCGTGTTATCGGTCAATTTGCGTTGGGTGATCATGTATTTGAGGGAGAATGGAAGGCAGTTGAAGGGTCAAAATACGTTCAATCCCCTTACCTATACAAAGAAAATGGCTTTAAAGAACGGGATAAGGCAGAAGAACTCGTAACATTTTTAAGTCAAAATCCTCCCATCGAGGCTAGGGTAGAAAATATTAGTAAAAAGAAAGAAAATAAAAATGCCCCGTTATTGTTTAACTTAGCTGAGTTGCAAAATGAGTGTTCGAAGCGGTTTAAAATTAGTCCGGATGAAACGTTAAGGGTGACCCAAGAATTATACGAACGTAAGTTGGTGACTTATCCAAGAACAGATGCAAGAGTCTTGTCAACGGCAGTTGCCAAAGAAATATATAAAAATATAAGTGGATTAAAAGGTTATAGCCCATTCGCTCCCTTTGTCAATGAAATATTAGAAGGGACTGGATATAAGTCAATTAGCCGTTCCAAGTATACCAATGATAAACAAATTACCGATCACTATGCCATTATACCAACCGGACAAGGGTTAAATAATTTAAAGAGTTTATCGGATTTATCTACAAAGGTATACGAGCTAATCGCACGGCGTTTTTTATCAATTTTTTATCCACCAGCAGTATACCAAAAATATAATCTTGATTTAGTCCGGAATCAAGAACATTTTTTTGCAAATTTTAGAGTCTTAGTAAACGAAGGTTATTTAAAGGTTGCTGGAGGAACGGTACCAACGAAAAATGAAGGACAGGAAGAAGATATAAAAAATGATCCCGCATTTATCGAAGGGTTAAACCACTTGAAAAAAGGTACTATACTTCCAATCCAACATATGGATATAAAGGAAGGGGAAACCTCTCCTCCAAAACGCTATAATTCAGGAAACCTGATTCTAGCGATGGAAAATGCGGGACAGTTAATTGAAGATGAAGAACTGCGTGCTCAAATTAAGGGAAGCGGCATAGGCACCAGTGCTACCCGCGCAGAAATATTAAAAAAGCTTGTTAATATTAAGTATCTCTCGTTAAATAAAAAGACACAGATTATTACGCCTACGCTCTTAGGAGAGCTGATTTTTGAGGTGGTGGATGCATCCATGCGTCAATTGTTAAACCCAGAGTTGACGGCAAGCTGGGAAAAAGGATTGTCCTATGTGGCGGAAGGTTCAATTGAACCAGAAGAGTATATGAAAAAATTAGAAGACTTTGTTATGAAAAGAACGAACGGAGTAAAAGGAATCCAAAACCCATGGGGGATTCGACAGCGTTTTGATCATACAGCTAGTTTTTATAGTAAAAGAAAAGCCTAGCTTGGCATAGAAATAGCATAGCACAGGTTAAAAATGAATATAATGGGATGAATCATAGGATTGAAAAGGAGAATTTATGGTAGAAGAAATTTGTATTCGTAATTTATACAATTTAAATGAAACGATTGCAGCTTCTCTTTTTGAGAAGGTAACTTATCCGTGGGAAGTACTAGGAAAAATCAAGGAATATATTATAGAGTTAGGAAACAGTCTTCCAGCGGAAAAATTTGAAAAAGTGGGAGATATGGTATGGATAGCAAAAACTGCAAAAGTAGCACCATCGGTTTCCATTACCGGTCCATGTATTATTGATGAAAATGCAGAAATCCGTCATTGCGCGTTTATTCGCGGGAATGCAATCGTAGGAAAAAATAGTGTTGTTGGTAATTCTACCGAGTTAAAAAACGTTGTTTTATTTAACAGTGTGCAGGTTCCGCATTATAATTACGTCGGAGATTCGGTATTGGGATATAAGTCGCATATGGGGGCTGGTTCCATAACTTCCAATGTTAAATCAGACAAGAAATTAGTTGTTGTAAAAGTAGGAGATGAAACGATTCCTACTGGTTTAAAGAAGTTTGGTGCTATGATAGGAGATAACGTGGAAGTTGGTTGTGGGTCTGTTTTAAATCCAGGTACGATTATCGGAAGAGAAAGCAATATTTACCCACTTTCGAGTGTGCGTGGTTATGTAAAAGATCATAGTATTTATAAAAAACAAGGGGAAATTGCCCAGAAATTAAACTGATGCAAGCAACTAGGCAGTTAATCGGTCGTCTAAGTCATATAAAAACACCACAGATGGTAAGAAACTGCCCCTAGAAGTTGCTTTTGGGTCTAACGTTTAGGGGGAGATCATAGGAATATCCGTCTGTGGTGTTTTTATTAAGTACATAATTTATCGCGCTCTTGCAAAAATGAATTCAGTTCTCCGCCTAAAAGGAGGATGTTCATACAGAAATATAACCAAAGCATTAAGAGGACAATTGTTGTCAAACTTCCGTACATATAAGAATAGTTTCCAAAATTATCAATATAAATAGAAAAAGCAAAAGAAAAAAGCATCCAGCCTAAAGAGGCAGCAAAAGCACCAGGGGCCTGGTCTATGAACCGTGCCTTTCGATCTGGGAAGACCTGATACATGATCATAAAAAAGACTGCCAAAAGTAAAATTGTAAATATGGTTCGAATGAAAACAATTAATGAGCTGATGTCATTCAAAGCTGGTATGTGGCTGGATAAAATGAGCTGTAATCGGTTACCAAATACGAGAAGTACCAAGGTAACGGTTACGACAATTAAAAACATTAAAGTATAAAATGTGGTGAGCAATCGCTGCATTATATAGTTTCTTTTTTCTTTCGTATGATAAACCGAATTCAAACCCCGGAAGACACCTAGCATACCGCGGGAAGAGGACCATAGTGCGGCAATGGCTGTTACAGAAATAATGGTTCCGGTTGAATTGTTATACAAATTGTCCACGATGGATTCAAGTAGTGGATAAAAGGCATCAGGCATAATTTTTGAAAGACTACTAATCAGTACAGAAGGTGAAACTGGTAGAAACTGAATTAGTGTTAGGATTAGCATTAAAAAAGGAAATACTGCAATTATTGTAAAAAAAGTAGCGTATGCAGCATATACAGATAAGTTATCTTCCGATACTTTTATCATAAATCGTCGCACTTCCCATATAAAAGTTATCATATTTCTTTACCCTCAGTCTATTGTGATGTTATTTTAATATAGTATCATTTTTGCCCTTTCATTACAATATCTTTCTTATGGCAATTATTTTCCGCATATCTTTCGTTTTTAAAAGTAGTATTATATAGAAAATTTAAAAAATCACTTGACAACTTTCTCTTTTGTGTTAATATAACCTATATAATTCTATATTATGAAATAAAAACTGTGATGGCGTTGCAGTAGATGTTTATTTTCTAGCAGAGAGAGGAAGTCAGCGGCTGAAAGCTTCCTTTAGTTCAGGTAAGCATTGAATTTCCCGCCGTAGTTGCATCTTTGAAAAAGTAGTAGGAGATTGCCGTTCATACACGTTACGTATCTAAGTGCCTGTCTTGACAGGAATTAGGGTGGTACCGCGAATATAGCTTCGTCCCTTTTGGGGGCGGGGCTTTTTTTATGTAATTTGAGGTTGCATTGCAGTTTCTCGATTACATAATTAAATAAGTGGATTCGTTTGAAAGGAGAATTGCAAAATGAAAGAAAAATTGCAGAAAATTAGAGAAGAAGCTATGCAACAAATAGAAGCTTCTGATGCATTAGAAAAGTTAAATGAGATTCGAGTTGCTTACCTAGGAAAAAAAGGTGAATTGACTGCTGTATTAAAAGGGATGAGAGACGTTTCTCCAGAAGATCGCCCAAAGGTTGGTCAGTTAGTAAATGAAACGAGAGAAGCAATTGAACAGTTTCTAGAGGAAACAAAAGTGAAAATTGCACAGAAAGAAAGAGAAGAGCAACTTAAAAAAGAAGTGCTTGATGTTACATTACCAGCGAAAAGAAACTTAGTCGGCCACCGTCATCCAAATACAATTGCTTTAGAAGAAGTCGAACGTATTTTCATTGGCATGGGATACGAAGTTTTAGAAGGACCAGAAGTGGAATACGATTTATACAACTTTGAAAAATTAAATATTCCTGCCAATCATCCGGCGAAGGATGAACAGGATACGTTCTATGTAAATAGTGATATCGTATTAAGAACACAAACATCTCCGGTACAAGTTCGTATGATGGAAACGGGTAAATTGCCGATCCGTATGATAGCACCAGGTAGAGTATTCCGTTCGGATGAAGTAGATGCAACCCATTCTCCATCTTTCCACCAAATTGAAGGTCTTGTTATTGATAAGAACATTACCTTTGCTGATTTAAAAGGAACGTTAGCAGAATTTGCAAAAGAATTATTCGGGGAAGATACAAAAGTAAAATTCCGTCCACATCATTTCCCATTTACCGAACCATCGGCAGAAGTGGACGTAACCTGCTTTAAATGTGGTGGAAAAGGCTGCCGTTTCTGTAAAGGGTCCGGTTGGATTGAAATTTTAGGTTGTGGTATGGTTCATCCAAATGTATTACGTATGAGTGGAATTGATCCAGAAGTATATTCCGGTTTCGCTTTTGGTGTAGGTTTGGAAAGAATCGCATTATTAAAATATGAAATTGATGATATGAGACTCTTATATGAAAATGATATTCGTTTCTTAAAACAGTTTTAACTCATAGCCGCTGTGACAGTGGCTACGAGGTTAAACCGCTTCAATAAGCGATAACATTAGATTTTACCGTATAAATTGTTGGAAAGGATGTTAAAATATGAATACAGCATTATCATGGATTAAAGCATACGTTCCTGATTTAAATGTTACACCACAGGAATATACCGATGCGATGACATTATCAGGAACAAAGGTAGAAGGTTTTACCTGTCTCGATAAAAACTTGGAAAAAATAGTCGTAGGACAGATTTTGAAAATTGAACAGCATCCAAATGCAGATAAATTAGTTATTTGTCAAGTAGATGTAGGGACAGAAACAATCCAGATCGTTACCGGTGCAAACAACATGAAAGAAGGCGATAAGGTACCTGTAGTACGAGATGGTGGTAGAGTAGCCGGAGGTCACGATGGCGGAGCACTTCCAGAAGAAGGCATTAAAATTAAAAAAGGAAAATTGCGTGGCGTAGAATCATTTGGTATGATGTGCTCCATCGAAGAATTGGGTTCTACAAAAGAGATGTACCCAGATGCACCAGAAGAAGGTATTTATATTTTTGCTCCAGATACGAAAGTAGGTGCCGATGCGGTTGAAGTTTTAGGATTGCGTGATAGTGTTTATGAATATGAGGTTACATCAAATCGTGTAGACTGTTACAGCGTCATCGGTATAGCAAGAGAGGCAGCGGCTACATTTGGTAAGGCATTTTATCCTCCTATCGTAAAAGAAACAGGGAATAATGAAAATGTAGCAAATTATTTAGAGGTAGAAGTAGAG
>JBKTKK010000150.1:0-515 GCA_047242405.1 Lachnospiraceae bacterium
ACCATATAATAATATTGCTCTATTTTCGGAACAGTTAACTCTTTCTTTAATACCCGAACAATAACAGGATCTTTCTGGAAGTTTTGTGCAATCTTTTGAATCTCCGCTGCCATAGTGGCAGAAAATAAAATCGTCTGTCTTTCCTCTGGAACTTCTTTTAAGATTGTTTCAATGTCTTCAACAAATCCCATATTTAGCATTTCATCTGCTTCGTCTAAGACTACCGTCTCCACATTTTCAAACTTTATTGTTTTACGACGCATGTGGTCCATTACACGCCCTGGTGTACCAATGATAATTTGTGTGCCAGCCTTAAGAGAACGGATCTGCTTTACAATATCCTGTCCTCCATAGATTGGTAACACTTTTATTCCATGCATGTATTTTGCTAGTTTACGTATTTCTTCCGCTACTTGAATTGCAAGCTCTCTTGTTGGGCAAAGAACGATTGCCTGCAATTTTTTATTTTTCGGGTCTATTTTTTCTAAAAGAGGGATTCCAAAAGCAGCTGTCTT
>JBKTKK010000150.1:525-5676 GCA_047242405.1 Lachnospiraceae bacterium
ATAATATCTGTACCCTGTAACTGGACTGGTATCGCCTGTGCCTGGATCGGAGAGGCTTCTTCAAACCCCATCTCTGTAATTGCTTTAAGTATCTGTTCACTAAGACCTAATTCTTCAAATCTAACTATTTCCATTCTAAATTCCTTTCTGTATACATTATGCAAGTGTACCAGTATAAATGATAATTGTCAACTAATTTATTTTTTCCTGAGACTACCAATCACCTTCAATGTAACTATCCTATACAATTTCTTTATTTGTTTCTCTTCATACCTTTTTCTAACATCCTACGTCTGTAACTGTCTTTTCTACCCCTTTTGTGACGATACCAACTCCTCTACAGTATTGCTCCCCATCCTTATATAGAAACTCTCCTAATATTTTTTCCGGTTTTCCAACTATAATACCTGCAGCAGCTGCAGCCTCAATACTTTTAAGCCATTTGTATGCGGTATACAACACGCTTACATTGTATCACATTTTTTATTATGTCTGTGCACCTTCTTTCCCTACTGTATTTTAAAATTTTCACCCTCTTTTTCTTAAATTGGGCTTGATTTTTTTGAACAACTGATGTAATATAAAACTATAAGCAACGTAGTATTGAAAACTACATGTTGGCATACATATAATACAAATAGATAAAAATAGAGTCTAAATGTTATATATATGTTTGGAAAGGAGCTTTTAATATGAAACTAAAAGCAAAAGACCCTGGCAGTGCTATCACCCATTTTATAGGTATGTTAATGGCAGTCTTCGCGGCCATCCCCCTCTTACTTAGAGCTGCTTTAAACCCTGATAAAATACACTTAATTTCATGTGGCATTTTTATTTTAAGCATGATTTTATTATACGCAGCAAGTACAATATACCATACGTTGGACATCTCTCCAAAAATAAATAAAATTTTGAAAAAAGTAGACCATATGATGATTTTTATCTTAATAGCAGGAACTTATACACCCGTATGTTTGATTGTTTTAGGGGGACGTGTCGGCTATAGACTTTGCGCTCTTGTTTGGATTATCGCTTTCATTGGGATCATAATAAAAGCATTTTGGATTAATTGTCCAAAATGGTTTTCTTCTATAATATATATATCGATGGGTTGGATCTGTGTACTCGCTTTTACCCAAATTCTTAACTCCTTAAGTACAGCAGCCTTTTTTTGGTTACTTGCAGGTGGAATTATTTATACGGTAGGCGGAATACTTTATGCAATTAAATTACCTATCTTTAACTCCAAACATAAAAACTTTGGCTCTCATGAAATATTTCACTTATTTGTTATGGCCGGAAGTATATGTCACTTTATTTTAATCTTTTATTATGTTTGCACGATGCCTCTTGCATAATTGCATAAATTTGATAATCAATAAAAAAGCCTTAAGAATATAATCTTAAGGCTTTTTTGCATTTATTCTATCAAAATATGGAAAAATTTGCGATTACGCTAAGAATTTGTCGATTAGTTTTTCGTGCAAATTGCGTTAAATTTGCTATAATAAAACGTATGAAATACCGTTCACACCTTCCGTACAAGCCTGTGTTTTTGAACAAAGGCAAAATCACATAAGGTAGCCAGGTCATATATAGACCTAATAAAGTACTTTAACTTCATTTGGCACCTTACAAGGAAGTAAGTGAATATTTTTTTCTAAAAGAAAGGGGACGTCTATGGGAGACAGGCGCTATATGATCTCGGACGCTTCTAAGAAGGTTAACGTAGAAGCTCATGTACTCCGTTATTGGGAAGAAGAACTGGAGCTTACCATTCCTCGTAATGAGATGGGGCACCGGTACTATACAGAAGAGCATATTCAGCTATTTAAGCAAGTAAAAGAACTAAAGGAAAATGGGTATCAATTAAAAGCAATCAAAATGATACTACCAAAACTAACAGACATGGATGAAGACGAATTCAGTTTTCTAACAGTACTATCCGAAGAGATGAACCGCCGTGCAATGGCCGATGAAGAGCAACCCGAAGAAGAAAGTGCTACTCCTTCTAATGTCATTCCACTAAACCGCAATGACGCACGAGTTTCAAAAGAGGACAAGATGGAGCAATTTCAACTACTCATGAATGAAATCTTATCACGTGCAATTTTAGAAAACAGCGAAAATTTAGGTAGCCATATCGGTGCAGCAATAGGGGAACAAATAAGTGAAAAAGTATTAAAGGAAATGGATTATTTAATGCGGTTAAAAGAGGAGCGTGAAGAAGAACATTTTAAACGTTTCGATGAAACACTGCGCCAATACCAAAAGGGGAACGTAGAAGCTGCTGCAACTAGTATGAGCGGTAGAGAACCGAGGAAAAAAAGGAATTACTTTTTTCGAAGAAATAAATAAAAAAATAAAAAAGCGGATGCTCTGATTTGAGGACATCCGCTTTTTCTTGATTAAGCATCAAGAGAAATAGCACCGGTTGGACAAACACCTTCACAAGAACCACATTCGATGCATGCATCTGCATCAATTACGTACTGAGCATCCCCTTCAGAGATTGCTCCAACTGGACATTGTGCTTCACAAGTTCCACATGATACACATTCTTCACTAATTTTGTATGCCATTTTATTATCCTCCTTAAATGATAAATTATTTCACTCATTAACAAGTTTATTGTAATACATTGGACGCGTTATTTCAAGTATAAAATATAACCAAATTGTTTGTAAATTCGTCTAAATTATTGATTTTGTTCTTCCAATATTTTCTTTCTTTCTTCACGAAAAGCACGGAAAATAATATCCTTGGCTTTAACAGAATCTTCTTTATTTAACTGTTCAACACCTTTTAATGGATACTCCATACCGAGTTGTTCATACTTTACTTCTCCCATCGTATGGTAAGCTAATACATCCAACGCCTTTACATGTGGTAAGGTTGCCAAAAATCGTCCAAGACGATCTAAATATGATTCATTAAAAGTAATGCCTGGTACAACCACGTGACGCACCCAAAGTTCAACTCCCCTTTTGTCCACATATTTTGCAAACTCCAAAATATGATTATTGGGGTGACCTGTTAACTTTTTATGTTCCTCTGAATCTATATGCTTAATATCTAACATAATAAGATCCGTTACTTCCATTAAGCGATCAAACTGTTCTATACATTTTTGATTATCTTCTCTAAAAGTAATACCGGATGTATCTAAGCAAGTATGAATCCCTTTTTTCTTCGCCTTTTCAAAAAGTTCCGTTACAAATTCAATCTGTAGTAGAGGCTCTCCTCCTGTAACGGTTAAGCCCCCATCCTTATAATATTCTTTTGTCTTATCATACTCCATTAGAATTTCATCGGTAGAGCGTTCTTGTCCAAGTGATGGATTCCACGTGTCTGGATTATGGCAATATAGGCAACGCATTGGGCAACCTTGCGTAAATACGACAAAACGGATACCTGGTCCGTCTACCGTTCCAAAGCTTTCTGTTGAATGAATTCTTCCCTTCATTTATAACACCTCCAGTATAATAAATTTTAAAAAAGGGAATACCACAGTTCCCCACCATATTGTCAGTGACAAATGGCGCTGGATAACTGGAATATCCCCTTCCTTTCCGTTTATCTTAATTTCAATTACATTGCCTTATGGAATGTTCTAGAAATTACTTCATCTTGTTGTTCTTTTGTTAACTTATTGAAGTTTACTGCGTATCCGGAAACACGAACTGTTAACTGTGGGTACTTTTCAGGATGTGCTTGTGCGTCTAATAATGTTTCTCTGTTGAATACGTTTACATTTAAGTGATGGCCACCGTTTGCTACATAACCATCTAACATATTTACTAAATTATTTACCTGCTGTGTATTTTCCATATTAACCTCCTTTTGTCTCATTGAGACAATCCCATTATTCCTCTGAGTCTAGACCTTCATGTAGGGTAGGCACTTTACATGCCATATTCCCTGAAGCACACTCGAGGCTATTAGTAGTTACTACCTTTTTAACGTTATCACTATTAACTCCACCACCGTCGATGTTCATATGACCTCCACCGCCAGCCATAAAGTTATCAATCATAGCAATAATATCATCTATCTTCTTCTCTTCGCTCATGATTCTCTCCTTTCTGGATGATGCGGGCATTGAAGCCCGCCCCCCCTATAAAAGGCATCAAGCCCGAAAATTATTTTGTTAAATCAATAGATAAGTCACCTACAAATACTTGATCTTCCTTACCAAGAGCCCCTGGAATGATAGAGAATGTATTAGAAATACCATCCTGTGCATCATTAAATGGAAGCTTTGCAACGGAAGATAAAGAAGCTAATGCACCATGGGAATCACGGCCATGCATTGGGTTTGCACCTGGAGCAAATGGCTGACCTTTACGTCTTCCATCTGGTGTACTTCCTGTATTCTTACCATAAACAACGTTTGAAGTAATTGTCAAGATCGATGTTGTTGGGAAGCTATCTCTGTATGTGTAGTTTTTACGAACTAATGTCATAAATGTGTGAACTAAGTCAGAAGCGATTTCATCTACACGGTCATCATTGTTACCGTATTTTGGGAAGTCCCCTTCCACTTCGAAATCAACAACTACGCCTTCTTCATCACGGATTGGCTTAACCTTTGCATATTTAATAGCAGATAAGGAGTCTGCTACAACAGAAAGGCCAGCAATACCTGTTGCAAAGTATCTCTTTACGTGTGCATCATGAAGAGCCATTTGGATGTTTTCATAGCAGTATTTATCATGCATATAGTGAATGATATTTAAGGAGTTAACGTAAACGCCAGCTAACCATTTCATCATATCATAATACTTACCCCATACATCATCAAAATCAAGGTACTCTCCTACACATGGACGGTACTTAGGTCCAACCTGTTTCTTAGAAATTTCGTCTACACCACCGTTAATTGCGTATAATAAACACTTCGCAAGGTTTGCACGTGCTCCGAAAAACTGCATTTCTTTACCAACTCTCATGGAGGATACACAACAAGCTATTGCATAATCATCTCCGTGGGTTACACGCATTAAATCATCATTTTCATACTGGATTGAAGAAGTCTTAATAGACATCTTAGCACAGTAAGCCTTGAAGTTTTGTGGTAAGCGTGTTGACCAAAGAACTGTCATATTTGGTTCTGGAGCAGTACCTAAGTTATCTAATGTGTGTAAGTAA
>JBKTKK010000151.1:0-5648 GCA_047242405.1 Lachnospiraceae bacterium
GCCGAGTGATTTGCTCATTTTACGACCTTGTGAGTCACGTACTAACCCATGAATTAAAACAGTATTAAATGGTACTTTACCGGTTTGTTCAATACCAGAGAATACCATACGGATTACCCAGAAGAAAATAATATCGTATCCGGTTACAAGTACGTCTGTTGGGTAGAAATAATCCAACTCTTCGCTGTTATTTGGCCAGCCTAGGGTCGAGAATGGCCAAAGAGCAGATGAGAACCAAGTATCCAGCGTATCTTCATCCTGTGTAAAATGGTTACATCCACATTTTGGACAAGTTTTTGGCATATCTTTTGAAACAACCACTTCCCCACATTCATCACAGTAGTAAGCTGGAATACGGTGTCCCCACCATAATTGTCTTGAAATACACCAATCACGGATGTTTTCTAACCAATGCAAGTATATCTTATCAAATCGTTCTGGTACAAATTTTAATTCGCCAGATTTTAAAGCTTCAATGGCTGGCTTTGCCATTTCCTCCATACGTACAAACCACTGTTGCTTTACCATTGGTTCAACCGTTGTATTGCAGCGATCATGGGTTCCTACATTGTGTGCATGGTCTTCAATTTTTACTAGCAGTCCTAATTCCTTTAATTCTTCTACAATAGCCTTACGAGCTTCATAACGTTGGAACCCTTCATATTTTCCACCATTGGCGTTAATTGTTGCATCATCATTCATTACGTTAATTTCTGGTAAGTTATGGCGTTTACCAACTTCGAAGTCGTTTGGATCATGGGCAGGAGTTATTTTTACACATCCTGTACCAAACTCTCTATCTACATAAGAATCTGCAACAATTGGAATTTCTCTATTCACGATTGGTAATAAAACCATTTTTCCAATTAAATGTTGGTATCTCTCATCATCTGGATGAACCGCTACTGCAGTATCACCAAGTAAGGTTTCTGGTCTAGTTGTAGCAATTTCAATAAACTCGTCAGAACCAACCACTGGATATTTAATATGCCAGAAATGTCCCGCCTGTTCTACATGTTCCACCTCTGCATCGGAAATAGAAGTTTTACATACCGGACACCAGTTAATAATACGAGAACCTTTGTAAATATATCCTTTTTCATATAAGCGGATGAATACTTCTTTTACGGCTTCGGAACAGCCTTCATCCATTGTAAATCTTTCCCTATCCCAGTCTGCCGATGAGCCTAGTTTCTTTAACTGGCTAACAATACGTCCGCCATATTCTTCTTTCCATTCCCAAGCACGCTCTAGAAACTTTTCTCTACCTAAATCTTTTATCAATGCCTTCTTTTTTAAAGCATCAATAATTTTGACCTCGGTTGCAATACTAGCATGATCGCAACCTGGCTGCCAAAGAGCACTATACCCTTGCATTCTTTTATAGCGAATCAGAATATCCTGCATCGTATTGTCAAGTGCATGCCCCATATGAAGCTGCCCCGTTATATTTGGTGGGGGCATCACAATTGTGAAAGGCTTTTTACTTCTGTCTACGGTTGCGTGAAAATATTTTTTGTTCATCCACTTTGTATATAATCGATCTTCTATGGCTGATGGATTATATGTTTTTTCTAATTCTTTCATCATTGACCTCCATTTTAACAATAAAAAAACCCTTTGCATATGCAAAGGGCGTATATACGCGGTACCACCTTAATTTATCACTAACCACAAACCTACTATGGTTTTGTCCTATAACGGGAACGCCCCGAGATCGTCTACTAATGTTCAACCATCCAGTTCAGAAGCTACCTTCTGATAACACTTATCTGAAAAGATCTTCCAGCCATTGGATCTTTCTCTCTGCCAGCAATGCTATCCTACTCCTCTTCGTCATAACTTTTTCTTATATATCTCTTATAATAAAATCAAACAATCAATTTGTCAAGGTGTTTTTGTCAACTCGATAATGCCATTTCACGGTAATTATTTTTTTCGTTCTCTATATAGGTATATTCCTTATTATTTCCAGACCAGCCTTTGCTATAAAATGTAGCTACCTTGCCTGATTCTAATGCTTTATCTGTTTCTAATTGCACATGTTCATATTTCGCTTTCCAACTTGCTTCCATCTCTTCTCTATCTCCTGCCACATCGGCTGGAAGCGTATGGCCACTTAATAAGGACAAATAATAAATTTGCTTTTTCAAATTTTCTGCTTTGCATTCATGAAATGCTGCCACTAGACATTCCATTGCCTCTGCATACAATAACAAATGCAAATATGCGTTTGCCATATGTTCTAAAACGCTGGCATAAAATTGCGATGTAAGATTATAATCTCTGGGCTGTTCTATTATTGATCGATAAATTTTTAAAGCCCCAAGATATTTTTTCCTTTTTGCTAACAGATCTGCCTGATCCATTCTACGTTCCATTGGGTTTTTCGTTTGAAACTTAACTAGTTCCGCTTCAAAATCTGCTATCTCTTCTTTTGAATAATATTCAATGCTATGTAATATTAATAAAAGTTTATCGGTAAGACAAATCTGCTTTTGTTTCCAATTGTTTAGCCGATCTGCTAGTTCAGCCATCAATAACTCTTCACGCAAAAAACGGATCAGCTTATCATCTACAAAATCTTCGTGTATCATAGACAGATTATGAAAGATATAATAGCAAAGCTCTTCTGCCGAATATAGGTGAACCCCCAATTCCTCCACCAAAAACGGGTGCTTGGCAAGCCTTCCACACAAAATATATTGTCCCATTTGCTTCTCCTTTAATCACTTTCGTCACAACATTTTAATTTCCTGTTTAATCATTACGTCGGTCGCAGGAAATAATTCCCCGAACCCTTTATCAAGCAACCGTATTGTCATATCATGTTCTGAATGAAATGTCAATACCATTTGCACTCTTGTTGTCTTATTTTGTCGATTTGGGAAGTTTTCCAGAGGTATCGTAATCTTTTGATAACTGCTTTCCCCTGCCTTTGATATCATGATTTCAACAACATCCATTTCGTCCAAAATAAAATCAACAACGGATTTCGCTTCATGCCAATTCGTACCTTCTTCTGCAAGGAGCAGTCGTTTTGTTGCCCCGTTATGACGTACCTCCATGCTTACCGTAGAAGAAATTCTACCTTCACAAAGGCAAGTATATGGATAGGCTGTATATTCTCTAAGATAATCTGCTGCTAAATAAGCTGCTCCCTTACAAAAAAGATTTTGGCAAAAAAATACCCTTCTTTTCTCGCAAACAAACTTTAAAAACTCTGTCGACCATTCTTCACAGGATGCCAAACCTTTTCCCGTCAAGTAAACAGAAGATATATTTTTTTTATTAAAAAGTCTCCGTGCACATGAAACCATAATAGAATCTGCCATCTTCTTGCCGGATGAATTGTCTAAAATATCAAGGCTAAATCTTTCTTCTAAATCATTGTGAATCGTATTGGCAATATTCGGAGTTTCTCCCTTTGTAACTTCCATTTCATAATAATGAAGCCCCTCATCCGTTAAATCAAACAAAACTGCCAAGTTCGTCCATAACTCTTTCCGTTGACTTAGCACATAATAGTGGTAACTTTCGGAATGGCTTATGATATGGATACATTCTTCCGGTACTTGATTTGCCTCTGCTGCCTTCGTTAGGACTTCGATCATACGCTCGTCTAGCTCTTGAACGGTAAAAACAAGCATAGTAACAAGGGTTTCCCCCATTTTATTCTTAACAATGTCCATAACCTTCTCTAAATAAATTGTAAGTAATTGGCTCGCCGTATACTTCTTTCCTTCTATTGTAGCCGTTCCATTTTTCCGCACTAAACGCAACAGTTTGTCAACCATAATACCAGCTCCGGAAAGGGCTGCTTGAAATGCATCCTCACCGATTAGCCACTCATCTGCACCTCTCTTTTTGCATACAACTGTCGGTATGGAATATATATTTTCACCTCTTGAAAATTCAATATCTTTTGGTTCTAGTTCTCCAGATATATAACAGCTGACCTGGCTGTAATCATCGCAGAGATCAAAACCCGCAACAATCTCATTCAATTATATTTTTCCTCCGTTTTCTGTAAAATCTGTAAATGCAAACAACCGGTCAACCATCTCGTTCGTTCTCTCCAATTTCCTTAATATTTCTTTCACATACTCATGTTTTTGATCTAACTCTGCCTGATTCAAAGAATTTAACAGGTCAAAATAACTATCTTTCCTTACATAACAAGGATTTGCTCTTTGTTGCATATCTCTTAATAGGTAAAGACGTTCTTGCTCTTTTTCTGTATAAATACAGTATTTCAGTGTATCGCCTGCAAAAAGAGTGAAGGTTTTCGTATATACACCTGGATATACTTCTTCCATTTGTACCGATTTTGAGGCGGTATTTTCTCCCTCTATTTCGTATTCCATCATCACTTTTTCGCCCGACTTTGTAGTAAAGTCGATTATCGTTATTCCGTTTAATTCATAAGGGAATGGAAGATGCTTTGAAAGCTGTGTATAAAATGGAAAAAGTTTACCTTTTTTCGTATATTGATTTAATAAAACGATTCCTAAACGTCGTTGTCTATCATTAATATGCCCGCATTTGGATAAATGCTTTAAATATGCGATACCACATATAGCGGGCAATCGTCCGAATGTCTCTTCTCTTTCCAAACTAGTTAAAAGATTATCTGCAAACGCATCATTGAAAGGATTATCTTGTATAAAACTTAAATGACATTTTATTACAACGTATGCTGTCTTTAATAACTCATCCACATATTCTGATTCTTCAAATGATTGATAAACTTCATCTAAATTGCAATAATTACCAGTAAATACCATATACGCCAATAGTCTTTCGGGTAAATCAAAGAGATTCCCGTGCCTTGCCTTAGTAGCGTCGAATATCCGCATCATATCTTCAATCGGTCCATTAAAATTCGTACATAAATATTCTGCAATGACGCGATTGTATTGCCCTGTATTTATAAGATTTAAACATAGCCATAGTAAGTAAGAATCTGACTCATAGGACTTTTCTTGTATGATATTGGTAACTAGTTTCAAAAGTCTCGAAACTCGAATATCTTCCATACGAAATTCCTTTATTTTTTCAAAGGCAGACTCATAATACCCCCTTTGAATTAATATTTCGATAATTTTTCTTTTTCTCTCTTTATCTTCTTCCTTTATCGGGTGCGATAATAATAATTCGTCGCAACCCAAATCCCCCTCATTGCAGTAGCAATATTCAATAATACGATTTATTAAATGTTTTTTGTATAATGGATGTAGGGTTACAAGATCAATTAATAACTTAACTTCTTCGAGTTCCTCACGGTTTGTAATGCCATAATAATCATATTTTTTACTATCTAGCACCCGTATCATTAAATGCGACGGATTTACCTTACGGCAACGTTCCAACAACCTATCATTTTGATAAATGGTTTTTAATTGAAATTTTACATCGCAATAACGACTTCCATACCGATCTTCAAATACAATAATCGAATCACTTGTATAAATGGGTATACATGCCTCACCGTCTTTTAAGATTGCAAAAGTTTCAATATTTATTTCCGGATAATGTACAATAACTTTATACAGTTCCTTTTCTTCTACTTTCACATTCTTAGCAAATAAGACATCAGGAAGTACATTTGCTAAATTTTCATCTATAATATCCGGATGGAGTACCAT